>NZ_JAALBT010000012.1:0-142106 GCF_011077905.1 Providencia sp. M-27
CAATAACAAGGGAAGACTCACTCGTGGCTGCAACCCTGCTTACTCAAAATCTATTCACACATGGTTACGTTTTGGGGAAATTATGAGGGGATCTCTCAGAGCTTTGTATTTCCTCTATCGATTAGCATAAGAGTGCCAACATGTATTTTAACAGAAAAAATATAGGTTATATTATCTCACTCATTATGTGTGGTGGATATACGAACGCTGAAACTTTTAATATCAACGCCCTTAATTTATCTGTAGACGATAATATTGACCTAAGCTATTTTGAAAAAAATAGTTTAAGTGAAGGTTTATATGAGTCGGATATCATTTTAAATGATAAAAAAATCATCCGCGGCGAAAAAATTAAATTTATTAATAATGGTGGAATAATTGAGCCGTGTATTACGGCGCAGTTAATAAAACGTTTCCCATTAAATGAAGAGGCGAAAGAAATATTACTTTCCTCTCAAGAAAACGATTGTATTAATTTACTCTCTCTCGATCAAAACGTGGCTATCGATTTTAATGATAGCGAACAAGTTCTGAGTATTTCGATACCTCAGAAATATATGGAATCGACTTATTCTTCGTGGGTAACCCCTGAAATGCGCGATTACGGTATTGCTGGGTTAATTTTAGATTATACGATTAGCGATAATCATTTAACCCGTAAAAACGAAGAAACACGTAACCAGTTATATGCCTTCGGAAATGTGGGCGCTAACTTCGCGCAATGGCGTTTACGGGCAAATTACCAATATGAAAATAAATTGGTTGGCGAAGATGGACAGAGTAGCAAGAAACGCAACTTAGATTGGGACCAAGTCTACGCTTTTAGGGATATTACCAGCTTATCGGCGAAGTTGTTTGCCGGGGAAATTTTTATTAAATCAGATTTGTTTGATAGCGTGCGTTTCAAAGGCGTGAGCATGTTCACCGATGAAAGCATGATGCCACCGAATCTCAGGGGGTATGCGCCTCAAATTACCGGGGTTGCAGCCTCAAATGCAACGGTGACCTTATCACAAAATGGCCGTATCATCAGCCAAGTGAAAGTGCCGGCGGGTCCTTTTGTGATTAAGGACTTAAGTCAATCCATCATGGGAACCATCGATGTAACCGTAGCAGAGGATAACGGTAAAGAAACGAAATTTCAGTTTACCACAACCAATATTCCGTTTTTAACCCGTAAAGGACAAGCGCGCTACACCTTGAATTTAGGTCAACTATCCCCGAAAAATGGTACCCATGCTAACGACAATTTTATGACTGTCGAAAGCTCTGTTGGGGTGTTTAACAATACCTCTGTTTTTGGGGGAATAGTGGCGACAGCGGGAAATAAATATAAAGCTATTAACCTCGGTATTGGTCAAAATATCGGCTTTTTAGGGGCTTTTTCGGTGGATATCACCCAATCTTACGCCGATACCTTACTGGGGCATGAGAAAGGCAAAAGCTACCGTATCAACTATGCCAAAGATTTACCGAGTTTTAATGGGCAGTTGACATTAACCGGGTACCGTTTTGCCGACAGAACCTTTAACTCTTTATCTAATTTTGTTGAGCAAAACTTTGTCGACAGACAAAATATCGATACCAATAAAGATAAACATGTTTTTTCATTGTCTTACGCTCAGCAATTACCTGGGATTAATGCGAGTGCGAATATCACCGCATCCCGTAAAACCTATTGGAATGGTAAGCAAAATAACTATTTCAGTGTGGGGCTAAATAAATTCTTCGATGAAGGTATCATGAAAGGTGGGAACATATCCCTGTCTTTAAACCAAGTTCGTGGAGCTAATAATAAAACAGATAACCAGGTTTATTTATCAGTCAGCAAACCGTTAAACTCTGAAAACCATAATGCATCCATATCGTATTTCGCCTCTTATAGTGACAACAACAAGCGCTATGCGAATAATGTGAATTACAGTCGTCATATTGATAGCAATACGAACTATAATTTAACTGCATCAACCCAAGATGGGTTATCGGAAGGGATGGTGAGCACATATGTATCACACAGTGCGGATGCTGGCCAAGTGCAAGTCACAGGGTCATTATCGGACTCAATGACGTCGCTGGGTATGACAGTGAGTGGCTCGGTCACCGCGACACAACACGGTATTTCAGCGCACCGTTTAACGTATCGTGACCAATCTCGCTTAGTGGTTGATGTGCCAAATGCGAAAGGCGTGATTATTGAAAATGGCAATGCGACGACGAATAGTCGTGGGTTAGCTACTATCAGTAACGTTCCGACCTACTATAATATGGAGTATAAGGTGGATGTGAACAACTTACCAGACACCGTAAACATTGATGATAATGTTTTAGCGTCTACACTCACTGATGGTGCAATCGGTTATGCTAAAATGGATGCGGATATTGGTAAATCGCTGATAACACGAATTAAGCTAGCTAATGGTCAATACCCACCATTAGGCTCAGTGGTGAAAAATAACGTAACGGGTAAAGTTTCAGGCATTATTGCTGAATCTGGCATCGTCTACTTAACCGGGTTGAACATGGGCGATCAGCTTAGCGTCAACTGGGGAGATGCACAAGCATGCACGTTCTTAGCTGACAGCCTCCTGGCTAAAAGTAGCGATTCAATTACTTGTCGTCACTAATGTGATTTCAATGGGTGAAAAAATGACATTATTTAAAAAAGTATTTTCCGTTGTTTTACTATCAAGCGTCATGAGCCAAGCGTATGCCGTCCTTGGGTTAGATAGAACCCGTATTATTTTTAATGAAGCCGATGGCGGAACCAGTGTCGTTGTTGAAAACCAAGATACCGCTTCTTCATTTTTAGCGCAGACATGGATAGAAAACCAGAAAGGTGAAAAGCTGACTAACTCACTAGTGGCGTTACCTTTTTTACAAAAAATCGGCCCTAAACAGAAAAAACAGATCAAAATTGCCTATATGGATGGACAAAATACCTTACCAACGGACAGGGAGAGTCTTTTGTATTTCAATGTATTAGGTATTCCACCGCAAGGTAAAGAAGCGAATGCGGTTCAGTTTACTATTCAATCACGCTTAAAACTGTTTTATCGCCCAAAAGGTATTGACTACAAAGTCTCTGCCGAGAAAGATTTTCAGCGCGATTTAAAAGTCACAAAACAAGGTGGACAGATTACGTTATCGAATCCAACCCCGTTTAATATTGTGATCACCAATATCAATGTTGACCAAAGTAAGGATAAAGATTTTCCTGAAGTGCTTGTCGCCCCGTTTAGTGATTCGACCGTGACATTGAAAAACCCAGCATGGAATAGTTTTGAAGTCGCTTATATTGATGACTTTGGTGGCCTGAAATTTAATAAATACCAGTGTGCCACAGCACAGCCGTGCCAATTACTACCACAGCCGAAAAACAAATGAAAGTAACAGAAAACAATCAATAAAAGCACTACAAGTTATATTAGGGATAATGCTTCTAGCCGTTGGTCAAGATCCAATTGAGCAGCTTCAAGCTTGAATCCAGCACTGAACAGTCGTCTTATACGCTTTGCCATAATGGGTGACCAAATTAACTATGCCACTACAGTCAAAGTAACAAATAGATTAGCTTGAACGAAGAGAAAGCAGCGTCATTTAGGCGCGGTCGGTAATAAGCCCTTATAGGGCTAGAGCAAACCACCCGCATAGCGGGTGGTTATAATTTGTGGAGATTTTTTATTGAGCACAGACTTGCCATTGAATTATCTCACTCATTAAATACACCTGTTGATAAATAACGGTCTCCTCGGTCGCAAATGACTGCCACAATGACCGCTCCTGGGTTAGCCTTCGCCACTTTTAATGCACCGGCAACCGCCCCACCCGAGCTCACCCCACAAAAGATACCTTCAACTTTAGCTAAAGCTCTCATGGTCTCTTCCGCTTCTTGCTGGTTTATATCCAGCACGCTGTCGACTAACGAGTCATCGAAGATACCGGGCAAATAGCCAGGAGACCAACGACGAATACCGGGGATCTGGCTCTTTTCCGCAGGCTGTAAACCAACAACATGTACATCTGAAGATTGTGATTTTAAATAATGGCTTACCCCTGTGATTGTCCCTGTCGTCCCCATACTGGACACAAAGTGGGTAATGCTACCGTTAGTTTGCTGCCATATTTCAGGACCTGTGGTTTTAAAATGGGCCAACGGGTTATCAGGGTTATTAAATTGGTCTAAAACTTTCCCCTCGCCTCTTTGTTCCATTTCCTTAGCCAAATCGCGGGCACCTTCCATACCAACAGCCGTACTCACTAAGATGAGTTCTGCACCATAGGCTTGCATTGAAGCTTGTCGCTCTTTACTCATGTTATCAGGCATGAGTAATTTCAGTTTGTAGCCTTTTACCGCAGCAATCATCGCGAGTGCGATACCTGTATTTCCACTAGTTGCTTCAATTAGCGTATCACCTGGTTTAATTTCACCCCGTAATTGCGCTTCATTAATCATTGAAAATGCCGCGCGATCTTTCACTGAACCTGCGGGGTTATTACCTTCAAGTTTCACCCAAATTTCAGTTTCAATCCCTTGTGTTAAACGCTGAAGTTTTACTAATGGGGTATTACCGATAAATTGTTCCAGAGCCGACACGTTACCATCCTTATAATTTTTATATATAAATAAGAAACAATAGAGATAAGATATTACCCCAATATTGGTACGTGAAAGTTGAAATCTCTTCACATTAATATTAGAAAAATAGATTATCTTAATGACCATTTCTGATATAGCTAATTGATATATTATATTACAATAAGCTTATAGAATTACCAGTTATATTTCACATAAAAATACAATAATTAACCCTATTTTATCAATGAGTTAGATGGATTTTGAACATAAAAGGAATTAGGCTGCATATTTTTATATACAAAGCCTAAATATCGCTAATATATGAAGAAAATAATAGAAAATATAACACCAATAATATATTTATCAGTGTTATAAATTATTGAATTTTATATTCATGCACTTTTAGCTAACTGTGGGAAAATTAATTCCTGATCCCCTTGATAAATCTTCGCCTGTTGGCTGCCTAAAAAGTAACGCTCACCTCGAGTTGGTATCGTTTTAGCAGATTGCCAAATCACTGACAACGGTTCTTTACCCCAACCTAAAGGCTGAACGGTTAATTGCCAAAAATGCCCTCTTGGCCCCGATTCGGTGACCCTAACGGGTAAACGGTGCTGCTCATCCACTTCCGCTTGTAATGAAATATCCCAAGGCCGTAAGAATACATCGACTTCACCTTGCTGAGCACCAGTATGCTTTAGTGGGAACGCATATCCATCGATATTCAATGTGGAACCTTTGATATGGGCAGAGATTTGGTTGATTTCCCCCATAAATTCAAGGACAAAACGTGTCTCTGGACGTTGCCAAATATCGCTCGGTGTACCCACTTGTTCAATATGACCTTGGCTCATCACCACCACTCTGTCCGCCACTTCCATGGCTTCTTCTTGGTCGTGGGTGACAAAAACACTGGTAAATTTTAATTCATCATGTAATTGGCGTAGCCAACGGCGTAACTCAATACGCACTTGTGCGTCGAGCGCACCAAAAGGCTCGTCCAATAATAAAATTTGCGGGTCAACCGCGAGAGCCCTTGCTAATGCCACACGCTGTTTTTGCCCCCCTGAAAGTTGTGCGGGGTAACGTGAAGCCAAATGGCCAAGTTGAACCATTTCTAGCAATTTGGTTACTTTATCTTTAATAACTTGAGCTGATGGCCGCTGTTTTCTGGGTAAAACAGTTAAACCAAATGCCACATTATCAAATACTGTCATGTGCCGAAATAGCGCATAGTGTTGAAATACAAAGCCAACATGCCTATCTTTGGCGTGAATTTTACTGACATCATGGCCATGAAAACGTAATAACCCCTGACTTTGCTGTTCAAGCCCTGCAATGATACGCAATAAGGTTGTTTTTCCTGAACCAGAAGGCCCTAATAGGGCAACCATTTCACCCGATGCGATATCCAGTGAAATATCGTTGAGTACTTGGGTTTTACCAAATAACTTACCGATTTTTTCAATTTCAATACTCATGATTAATGGACTCCTGATTCAGATTGCTGTCGACTTAAATGCCACTGCAATGCACTTTTAAGAATTAAGGTGATAATCGCCATGACTGCGAGGATCCCTGCGGCCGTAAACGCCCCTACCGTATTATAATCTTGATGCAATAATTCAACCTGCAACGGTAAGGTGTATGTTTCCCCACGAATAGCCCCTGAAACTACCGAAACCGCACCAAATTCACCGATTGCCCGGGCGTTAGTTAAAACGACCCCATACAGTAGTGCCCAGCGGATATTGGGTAATGTCACACGCCAAAACATCTTCCATCCTGACGCTCCCAGTAACACCGCAGCTTCATCTTCTTGGCTACCTTGGCTTAACATCAAGGGCACGAGCTCACGCACGACAAATGGACACGTCACAAAAATGGTCACTAACGCCATACCTGGCCATGAAAACATGAGCTGGATATCAAAACCTTCAAGCCACCCACCAAACCAGCTGTTCGAGCCATAAAAAAGTAAGTACAGCAAACCCGCAACAACAGGTGAAACCGCAAATGGGATATCCACCAAGGTGAGTAATAATTGGCGGCCGGGAAACTGAAATCGCGTTACTAACCAGGCCATCATAGTGCCAAAGACTAAATTTACCGGAACAGTAATTAAAGCGATTAATACTGTTAAACCAATGGCATGTAACATGTCTGGGTCTGCCAGATTTAATAAAACGGTATCTAACCCTTTTTGAAAAGCCGTAATAAATATCCAAACAATTGGAATGACTAACAGTAAAAATGAAAACAATAAACCTATTGCAATTAGTAGCCATTTTCCCCAGTTAATTTGAGTACGGCTAGCGGTGTGAATTGGTGTAATTTGCGCCATTACTTGCCCCCTAACCGTTTACCAAAGCGGCTTTGTACTAAATTGACACTAAATAGAAGTAACAATGAAACCGCTAAAATAACCGAGGCCACAGCACTGGCTGCCGGGTAGTCAAATTGCTGTAGCTGACTAAAAATCATTAATGAAACAACTTCGGTTTGCCACGCAATATTACCCGCAATAAATATAATGGCACCAAACTCGCCTAAACTCCGTGTAAAGGACAAAACCGTTCCGGCTAATAAGGCCGGTGAAAGCTCTGGCAGTACCACTCGACGAAAGGTTTGCCAACGGCTCGCACCTAGGGTTTGAGCAGCTTCTTCGTACTCAGGGCCGAGCTCTTCCAATACAGGTTGAACTGTACGCACAACAAACGGAATACTAGTAAAAGCCATCGCAACCGCAATTCCCAGCCAAGTATTCACGACTTTAATATCAAACTGCTGCAGATATTGCCCATACCAGCCCGAGGTTGCAAACAGGGTTGCCAATGTCAGCCCCGCTACCGCAGTAGGTAAGGCAAAAGGTAAATCCACTAAACCATCTAAGAACAAACGCCCAGGAAAACGATAACGCGTTAGGATCCACGCTAATAGCATGCCAAACACCGCATTAAACAAGCTTGCCACTAGCGCTGACAATAACGTCACTTTATACGCGGCAACCACTTGCGGGTAACTAATGACCGCCCAATATTGCTGCCATGTCATTTCTGATAATTGAATTACCAATGCGCTCATGGGTAATAGCAATATCAAACAGGTATAAAATAGACTGCTACCTAGCGTTAGCCCGAAACCCGGCAAGAAACGCTTTCCTGAACGCTCCATTAACGGCGCCCTTCTGCCATTAATTGGTCAAATTCTCCACCTGTAGCAAAATGAACCTCCATCACTTTTGGCCAGCTCTCAAATTGTGACTCAACGGTAAAGAGCTGAGTTTCAGGAAATTTAGCCTTATTTGCATTCATCACCGCTTTGTCATTCACTCGATAATTATACTGAGTGATGATTTCTTGAGCCTGTGGGCTATAGAGATAATTTAAGTAAGCTTTAGCGACGTCTTCCGTGCCATTTTTCTGTACATTTTTGTCGACCCAAGCGACAGGAAACTCCGCTAAGATATCCACTGGCGGTACAATGACTTCGTAGTCTGACTCGCCATACTGAGAGCGAATATTATTCACCTCTGATTCAAAGCTAATGAGGACGTCACCGAGCCCTCGCTCAATAAATGACGTCGTCGCGCCACGCCCACCGGTATCGAATACCTCTACATTTTTCAAAAACTGTTTCATTTGTTCACGGGTTTTTGCTTTATCATCTTTATTTTCCTGATTAAAAGCGCCCCATGCCGCAAGGTAGGTATAACGGCCATTTCCTGATGTTTTTGGATTTGGGAAGATTAGTTTGACATCTTCGCGGACTAAATCATCCCACGTTTTAATTCCTTTAGGGTTTCCTTTACGAACTAAAAATGCCATCGTTGAATAATAAGGCGAGCTATTATTTGGTAAGCGCGCTTGCCAGTCTGCTGGGATCAAATTCCCTTTCTCATGCAAAATTTGCACGTCAGTGACTTGGTTGTAGGTCACGACATCCGCTTTCAAACCTTGTAAAATAGCTAAGGCCTGCTTAGATGAACCTGCGTGTGATTGCTTAATCGTGAGTTTGTCGTCAGGGTGAGCCTCATTCCATTGCTTTTCAAATGATGGATTCAATGCCACAAATAATTCACGGGCAATATCATAAGAGCTATTAAGTAGTTCAGCGGCAACTAATGGCGAGCTCCCAAGTAATGATACCGTTGCCAAACTCGCTAGTGCTGTTTTTTTCAAAAATGATTTTTTCATTCCACACCTGTTCGTAACTAAACCCAAATGGCTAAGATTAAAACCACTGTATCTGTTTTGGTTATAACTGTGTAGCTATCAATCACCTTTTTATATACCAAATTGGAATAACAAAGAAATGAACGTCATAAGCAGGAAAATTAACTGATTTTTTAATTAGTTAGTGATATGAATGCGTTTCATTTTTAAGTTTAGCGAAGCAAAGACACCTTAAACATTTTCCCCCTCTCTCTTTTTTATACACATAATACACACTTTAAATATTGTAAGCACTCTTCAGAGTGTGTATTATGTGTATATCAGTTAACGAAATGGAGGGATCGTGCAAAGTTCGGAACTGATAAACATACTGCAAAAAAACGGTTGGAAACTTGAAAGAATAAAAGGAAGTCACCATCAGTTTTCCCACCCACATTTTTCAATTGTAATTACTGTTCCGCATCCACAAAAAGATTTAAAGATAGGCACACTAAATCACATTTTGAAGGCTGCGAAACTAAAACATTAAATAAGAAAAGCGTTCACGCATGAGCGCTATCTTTAATGGAGATAACCTAATGCTTTATACCGCCTTTATTGAAATTGATAATGATGGCAGCGCAAGTGGCTGGTTTCCTGATATTGAAGGATGTACATTCGCGGGCAGCAATATAGAAGAGGCTTACGCAGAAGCAAAATCAGCAATTGATGCTCATTTTGAATTATTGAGTGAAAAAGGCTTTGAGATCCCATTATCGAAATCTCAGCAAACGCTATTGAACCCAATACAACCTGAATATGCGCATGGGATATGGTTATTTGTGGATGTCGATATGGATAAATACGATGGCCGTACTGAGCGTATTAATATCACCTTGCCGCATCGTTTATTACATCGTATTGATGCTTTAGTGAAGGTTAATCCTGAATATGGTAGCCGTAGTGGTTTTATTGCTGCTGCAGCTCGTAAAGAATTAAAAAAAACCGATTAATACATGGAAAATAATAGATTATATAAATAATTATCAATCGCCGCATCCCTGCGGCAACTTATTGATCAAAGAGACGTCAATGTCTCAATCGACGGAGCATAGTAATAACTCCCCGAAACGGCTTTCGTCATACGTAGCAAATCATCGTATTTGCCGTCTTTTTCGCCGAACATGCTTAATAATTGCTGTTCAATATTGTGTAACCTTGCACAATAAGCGATAAAAAATAAGCCATGTTTGCCGCTTGCTGTACCATATGGCAAGCTGTGACGCATAACTGAAAGCTCTTCGCCCTCTTCTTCTATCACCACGCGTGAGACATGAGAGGTGACATTGCGTGCATCTTCATCTAATTCAACGCTATCTTTTTTCGTACGACCAATCATTTTTTCTTGTTCATGTTCCGAAAAACGATCCCATTTTCTCAAATCGTGTTCATAGCGTTGGACTAAAACATAACTTCCGCCTGTATCTTCACCATCTTCGATTAATGTGACTTCTGCAATTTCTTCCCCTTGCGGGTTCTCTGTTCCATCAATAAAACCGCTTAAATCTCTGTCATCTACCCAACGGAAGCCATGAATTTCTTCCACTACAGAGATAGATTTACCAAATGCTTTTAAAGCTGCCTGCGCTAATGAAAAATTAATATCATGGCGCAGTGATTGAATATGAATAAACATATCCCGTTGAGTGGCAGGAGCAAGCCCTTTACCTAGAGTGCGAAATGGTTTCAATTCAGGGGCAGTATTTGCCTTACCGAGCTGTTTCCAGATGTCAGAACCAAACGCGATAACGGCACCAAGGCGATCATCTGGATATTGCGCTTGTAATTTGGTTAAAGCCTCGACAAAGCTTTTACATCCAGACTTAACTTCATCCAGAGCTCCCTCTTGCACTTGCGCTTCAATAAAAATACCAAAACGGCTATGTTCTTTCAAAATACCACTTTGAGAATGAGACATACGGTAAACCTCGTAAAATGAATATGTTATATAACCTATTTTTTATATAAGCGATTTTAATATTCTATCTTATCGCTATGATGTTCGCCTTGTTTTAACGCAAGGGAATATAGGTTTCCGGTCTATTATAAGAAAGAAAATTTAAGAAAGGGGAAATTTCTTTGAAAACAAGGAAAAAGAAATTTTAGTGGGAAGATATCGCCAGTATGAATAGACCTGGCGATATCATTAACGAAATGAGGTTATTTATGCCAAATAATTTGTGAGACTTGCCATGTTTTCAGGTCATTATCTGAAGGCATTAAATCTTCTGGTCCTTGCCATTTACCTGTAAAACGGTAAACCACTTTACTTGATTGCGGTGAATTACATTCAATGGTAGGAACGTCATTGACTCGCTCACCTAAGCCGCAAATACCAAATGCTTTTTGATAAATTTCGCTAAATTCAGTACCAATCGTAGGCCCCCATTCGGTTGCGATATCAGGGTCATTCACCGTAATTCGCGATACATAGCCGTGCTCTGGACCAACTATTTCTAATTTTACTTCATCATCATCCATTCCTTGGAAAATTGTGACCACATCCCCATTTTCCATTTGCATACCGCTGCGTAATGCATAGTGGTCATCCAGTTGTTTCTTAATGATATCCGCTTGCATTGGTGTAAAACTAGTCACTTGACCAAGGCCTGAGTCAGAAACCGTCAGTGGACCACTAAACCAAGTCGACGGTGAAAAAACCTTCACACCCGCACACCCTGATAACAGGGCTGCTCCACAGAGTAGAGAAGCCTTAAACAACGGCGATAATCCATTATTACTATTCAACTTTGCATGTTGGGACATATCATCCTCTTTTATGAGTCGCATAATGCATATTGTGACAATCTATTTATTAAAACATTCCCATGAATAGTTAAATAAATAGTCAATTAACTTAAAAATCCGTTTCGTGAGTTAATTTTTTCGAATAAATTAAACGTTCAGGTTGTTCTTCTTCATACAACATTTTTTCAAACATACAGATAGCCGCATCAGACTCTTCACTCACTAACAGCTCTATTCTTCCGCAGCCTCTGGCGATCAGTTTTTTTTCTAGTCGGCTCACTAGTGCATTAGCGATACCACGGCCACGGTATTCAGGGTGAACGGCAAGGTAAACAGCAGTACCACGAATGCCATCATATCCTCCCATAATAGTGCCAACGACTTCCCCGGCAACTTCAGCCACTAAAAATAAGTCTGCCCCACACTGTAATTTGCGTTCGATATCGAGCTCAGGATCCCCTGAAAATTCATTGAGAGAACAGCGCTCCCATAGTGTCAGGACATCTTCATAATCACTTTGCCGAAAGACTCGTATTTCCATCTTATTTGCCTGCTTAACCTAATCTTTCTGCCATTATCTCTGCTTTTACGACACAATCAATATTCAATATGCCTTTCTTCGAGCAAAAGGGTATACTTTAACCATTATTTTTTACCTATGGTTCTATTATAAAACAATGAATTACCCAGATATTGATCGTGTAAAAACCTATTTGCAAAGCTTGCAAGAGACCATTTGCAAAAAAATCACTGAGCTAGATGGTAAAGAAACTTTTCTAGAACAAACATGGGAACGCTCTGAAGGTGGTGGAGGTCGCAGCCGGGTACTAACTAAAGGGGCACTATTTGAACAAGCAGGGGTGAATTTCTCTCATATTAAAGGAGAAAAATTACCTGCATCTGCTTCAGCCCATCGCCCTGAACTTGCAGGTCGCAGCTACCAAGCAATGGGCGTCTCTCTCGTTATTCACCCTCTGAATCCTTATATTCCAACAACCCACGCTAATGTCCGTTTCTTTATTGCTGAAAAAGAAGGTTGTGAGCCTGTTTGGTGGTTTGGTGGTGGTTTTGATTTAACCCCTTTCTATGGTTTTCATGAAGATGTTATCCACTGGCACACCATTGCTCGTGATTTATGTCGTCCTTATGGGCATGATGTTTATCCTAAATATAAAAATTGGTGTGATGAATATTTCTTCCTGAAACATAGAAATGAGCCTCGTGGTGTTGGCGGGCTATTTTATGACGACCTTAACCAAGGCGGGTTTGAGTCTTGTTTTAACTTCACTCAAGCCATTGGCAATGGCTTTTTAGATGCCTATGTGCCTATTGTTGAAAAACGTCGAGAGTATTCATGGGGTGAACGAGAACGTCAATTCCAATTATATCGTCGTGGCCGTTACGTAGAATTCAATTTAGTATGGGATAGAGGTACATTATTTGGCTTACAAAGTGGAGGCCGAACAGAATCAATTTTAATGTCAATGCCTCCACTTGTTCGCTGGGAATACGACTATCACCCAGAACCGAATAGCCAAGAGGCCGCTCTCTATACTGAATTTTTAATCTTAAATAAAGAGTGGGTTTTGCCATAATTAATAACATTGGTTTACAAATTAAGGTAGAAAGATAACTGTTCTACCTTCCTAACATAAAATAACAATAATTAACTTTAAAGCTTAGATATCAGGTAGTTACAAAATCATCACGACGAATTATGATTCCATTTCACCCAACTGAATGGAGTTATAATATGAATCAATCTTTAGGCCGTTCGTTACTCTCACCTTGTTTATTGGCCAATTTAGTGACTAAAGCAGGTCATAGTGACTTAAAACCAACGCTCACACATATCAATGATATTATGAGCCGAACCTATTCACATGAAGATGCCTTACTTCATCGCAATAATCTTTCATCTTGCCCTATAGATACAGCTGGAAAGCGTTATAACCGCTTTATTCGTGACGCTCAACTCCCCGTTCCATATAAGCACCACTGGCACTCCGACCTACCAATCTGTGAACGTTCAGGACTTTCTCCAGATAGTCATATGCCACATGATGACTATGCTGTCATTATGTGCGAAGACGACACTCAAGCTCCCTCAAGGCCAGCTGGGCAAGTATTTAATTCAATTGGTGTTATTCGTACCTTTTTTAAGGAAAAATTAAATATTGACCAAATTTTTGGCTGTTCTGCTGATATTAATGCGGTTATTCATTATGGAACAAACTACGCTAACGCATTTTGGAATTCTCAAGCTATTTTCTTTGGTGACGGGGATGGAATCGTTTTTGGTCCATTCTATAACGACATTGATATAATCGCTCACGAACTTGCTCATGGTTTCATTAGTTCAAAAGCTAATTTTAGATACTCTTTCCAGTCAGGAGCACTGAATGAGTCCGTCGCAGACGTACTTGGTATTATGGTGAAACAATATTTGAACAATGAAACAGCGGATACATCTAGTTGGTTGCTCGGGGAAAATTTATTTATCGACCAAATAAATGCGCCAGCACTACGTTCTATGATGGATCCAGGCGACGCTTATTATCTTTCTGACGATATTAGAGATCCACAAGTTGGCCATATGGCGCAATATCAGGATTTACCTATTTTTATTGATAATGGCGGCGTACATATTAATTCAGGCATTCCAAATAAAGCCTTTTACCTATTAGCCAAGAGCCTTGGTGGTTATACATGGGATATTGCAGGTAAAATTTGGCTTGAAGCCGTATCTGACAAACGCGTGACCTCGAAGGCAACCTTCATCGAATTTGCTGATGCAACGATCCGCGCAGCTAAGAAACTGTTTGATAATAATATCGCACAAAAAACACAACAGAGTTGGTTAGATGTTGGGTTAGAAGTCAATCTGTAATCATTAATATCGCTAGATAGCATTAAACTATTTAAGAACCATTTACTGAAAAACTAAAGGCCGATATTAAAGAGCATTCGCTAACTCTTTCATTCAGCCTTATTAATCAAACCTGCACGTTAGCGTTTTTTCTTTTTTCTACCTGGTTGTGTAAATTTTTTACGTGTCGGGTTTTCTGTTTTTGCTTTTGGTTTACTTGGCGACGCTTGCTTTGTATTACCTTTACTCGCAGAAGTGGATTTCTGTGGCTTTTTCAATTTTACGTCTGACTCAGATTTTTCCATCATATCAAATAATTCAATTAGTTCATCATCCGTTAAGTCTCGCCACTCACCGACAGGAATGCCGGTCAACTTAACATTCATAATGCGAACGCGTTCAAGTTTTGTGACTTCAAAACCAAAATGCTCACACATACGACGAATTTGACGGTTTAGCCCTTGCACAAGCGTAATTCTAAAAACAAAAGGCGCTTCCTTCTTAACCTTACATTTTTTAGTCATTGTACCGAGGATCGGGACTCCAGCGCCCATTCCACGAATAAAATCATCTGTAACGGGCTTATTGACAGTAACTAAATACTCTTTCTCATGAGAATTTCCAGCTCGCAAAATTTTATTCACCAAATCCCCATGGTTTGTTAGAAAAATTAACCCTTGAGAGTCTTTATCTAAGCGGCCAATTGGAAAAATTCGGGTGCTGTGATTAACATAATCAACAATATTATCTTTTTCACCACTCTCCGTCGTACTAACAATACCGACTGGCTTATTGAGTGCGATTAACACTAAATCTTCTTCATTACGCGGCTCAATTAATTGCCCATTAACTTTTACCACGTCACCAGAAAAAACTTGGTCGCCAATTCCTGCACGCTTACCATTAATAAATACATTACCCTGCTCAATATAACGGTCAGCTTCACGCCTTGAGCAAATACCACTTTCACTAATATATTTGTTTAAACGTGTAGAAGAACGAGTGTCCATAATTTCCCTCAATCTTTAATTCTTACCCTTCGTCCATCATGATGTATTCTGGTCACGTAAGGGCGATATTCTTTCTTAAAGTATCAATCTAGATAATATTAAAAAGCCGTAACAGAATAATTTTGTTACGGCTTTGTCTGTTCAATAGGGTTAATTAAACCTTCATTAACGCCTTACTGACTAACGCTTTTTCAAATGCTGCATTAAACGCTTACGCTTACGTAGCTGGGTTGCCGTTAACTTATTTTTCTTATCTGCATAAGGGTTTTCACCCTCTTTAAACAGAATTCGAATTGGCGTTCCCATCACTTGTAATGAACGACGGAAGTAATTCATCAAATAACGTTTATAGCTATCTGGTAAATCGGAAACTTGGTTACCGTGGATCACCACAATCGGTGGGTTGTGTCCTCCGGCATGGGCATATTTCATTTTAACACGACGACCACGGATAAGCGGTGGTTGGTGCTCATCTTCTGCCATCTTCATAATGCGTGTTAATAATGCCGTTCCGACTCGACGAGTTGCTGATTCGTAAGCTTCTTGCACTGATTCAAATAGATTCCCCACTCCACTACCATGCAGTGCAGAAATAAAGTGAATACGTGCGAAATCAACAAAGCCAAGACGCAGTTCAAGCATGTCTTTTACGTGTTCGCGGTCTTCTGGCTTCATACCGTCCCATTTATTGACCGCAATCACCAATGAGCGCCCCGCATTGAGGATAAAACCAAGTAAAGATAAATCTTGGTCTGAGATACCTTCACGTGCATCAATGACTAATAATACGACGTTCGCATCTTCAATCGCTTGTAACGTTTTAATTACAGAGAACTTTTCGACTGTTTCAGTGACTTTGCCACGTTTACGAACACCTGCGGTGTCAATCAGGATATATTCACGCTCATCGCGTTCCATTGGAATGTAAATGCTGTCACGGGTTGTCCCGGGCATATCAAACACAATAACCCTATCTTCACCTAATATACGGTTGGTTAATGTGGATTTACCCACATTCGGGCGACCAACAATGGCTAATTTAATCGGTAGTGTTGTTGGGTCAAAGTCATCTTCTTCGTCTTCATCAAGCTCACCTTGAGCTTCTAACTCAGCCCAATAAGCCGCATTTTCTTCTTCTTCAGTCAGCTCAACCTCTTCTTCGTCTTCACCAATAAAAGGTTTTAACGATTGTTCGATTAACTGAGTGACACCACGGCCGTGCGATGCTGC
Source organism: Providencia sp. M-27 (assembly GCF_011077905.1). Classification (NCBI taxonomy): domain Bacteria; kingdom Pseudomonadati; phylum Pseudomonadota; class Gammaproteobacteria; order Enterobacterales; family Morganellaceae; genus Providencia; species Providencia sp. M-27. Next base: position 16,648 of record NZ_JAALBT010000012.1, read on the forward strand.
GATAGGATGAATTTCCCCTAAGCCAAGAGAGTAAAAATCCCCGATTGCCGTTGTAACATCGATGCCATCTGTTTTGTTCGCGACTAAATATGTTTTTTTCTTGCGACTACGAAGATGTTTGGCAATACCTTCATCTGCAGGCATTAACCCAGATCTTGCATCAACCATAAACAGAACAATATCGGCCTCTTCAATGGCTTGCAAGGACTGTGCGGCCATGTGCGTTTCTACGCCTTCCTCAGTCCCATCGATACCACCCGTGTCGATAATAATGAATTCATGCCCTTCAACTTCAGCACGACCATATTTGCGATCACGAGTCAGACCGGGAAAGTCCGCTACTAATGCGTCACGGGTACGGGTTAAACGGTTAAATAACGTGGATTTTCCTACGTTTGGACGCCCTACCAGCGCTACGACGGGTATCATTCTTAGATGCCTCACAACTTTTATTAACTTAAGGAATTCTGAGGCTTTAACTCAGAAAACAAAAAAACGAAACGGCTCCTGTCTTCAGGAACCGTTGATTTTATCGATAAATTGGCGGTTTGTCAGAAAATTAACGTGTTAACAGGTAAACTGTTCCGTTTTTTGTCTGAACCATTAGCTTATCACTCGCAACAACTGGGCGACTGTGAATACCTGAGCTGTTTAATTTGTTTTGTGCAACAAACCCACCCGTATTCATGTCTAACCAATGCAGATAACCTTCTTTATCACCGACAACAAGATAGCCATTATACATTTCTGGCGCAGATAACCCACGATTTAACAGGTCTTCCTGCGTCCATAGCGTCACACCATCGCTTTTACGAACAGATAATACGCGGTCACTTTGGTCAACGAGATACAGGTTTTCACCTGACATCACCATGTCATTGATTGAGCCCAGCTCACGTTTCCACAGAATTTGACCTGAGCGCATATCCAGTGCTGCCAATGTGCCATTATAAGCAATCGCATACACTTTACCGTCATCAATAATTGGTGTCATGTCGACATCATTTAAGCGGCCGATTTCTGTCGAACTCGTCACTTGCGAAATACGTTGTTGCCAAATTAATTGACCTTGAGACAACAGCACCGCACTGACACGGCCGTTGTCCCCACCGACAATCGCAGCACCAAAAGCAACCGCAGGCGCAGATTCACCGCGTAATGACAACGATGGGGTATCCATGTTAACGGTCCATTTGATTTCACCGCTATTGACGTCTAAAGCTTGCAGTTGGCCATTACTGGTATGAATAATAACAAAATCATTACTCACTACCGGTTTAGAAAGGGCTTCACCGGCAACTTCGACATCCCAAACGACTTGGCCATCTTCTTTGTTCAGCGCAATAACGGTTCCGCGCTCTGTACCCACAAAGATTTTGTCGCCATCGACGGTTAAACCGCCTGACAATAACGCAGACAAGTTAGCAGAAAGAAAACCTGTTCGTTTAGATAAATCGACTGACCAGAGCTCTTTACCGCTATCGAGTTCAAAAGCTTTAACTAAACCTTTACGGTCTGCTGCATAAACCGCTGAACCATCCCAAACAGGTGATAATTCAGAATAAAATTGTTCAACACCATTTCCGACAGATTTATCCCAAACAATTGATGGGCTGAATTGATTTTCAACCTGTGGAAGTGGCGCCATGATAATAGAATCAGTTTCGCTGGAACAACCGGCAAGTAAAGCTGAAGCGACTAGGCCAACTAAAAGTGTTTTGCGCAACTGCATGTTTGTCGTTTCCTTTCTTCTTATGAATTAGATACGTTGTTCAACTTCAGAGTCAAAATACCTCTAATAGATTGAGAGCCTTCACTTTCTAACCCCTGAGCGTAAGCCGCTTTTGCACCTGCTTTATCGCCCTTGTGGAGTAAAGCATCACCACGGACATCCTGTGCCGTTGCTTGCCATGACTTACTTTTAATATTTGCAACTGATGCTATCGCACCGTCCGCATTACCTTGAGCCAATTGAACTCGCGCTAAACGCAGGTTAATTAAATCTTGCATATCCGCGGTTTTTGCCTTTGCTAGTGCATTGGTCAAAGCAGTTTGTGCGTTAGCCAAATCACCTTTATCCACAGCGATTTGCGCAAGCTCTAAGCCCATCATCGCACTGTATACATCGTCAGTTTCAGCTGCGAATTTTTGCGCTGCAACAATACTTTGTTCTGAACCTGAACGTAACTGAGTGTTTACTGCTTCAAACTTTTGAGCGCTTTCTTGCAGTACATTGGTTTTATGTGATTGCCAGTAGTTCCAACCAAATACACCACCCACACCAATTACGAGGCCAACAACTAATGCCACGCCATTATTCGCAAAGAAGCGTTTAATCGCATCGACTTGATCATTTTCGTTTGTATAGACTTCCACTTGTCTCTCCTTAACCTAATAACTCGGCTATGCGTGACGCCATAAGTTGCTGCGAAATGGTTTCTTGTACGCCTGTGCGTAAATCTTTCAATGTGGCTTGGTTATTTTGAATTTCATCTTCCCCCAAGATCAGGGCAATTTTAGCGCCTTGTTTATCCGCTCTTGCTAACTGTTTCTTGAAGTTACCACCACCGTGGTTAGTCATTAACCGCAGTGTCGGTAGTGCATCACGCACTTTTTCGGCCACTAATATCGCTGCTTGCTGGCTATTTTCGCCAAATGAAGCAAGATAAACATCAGCCACTGAAGCATCCGCTGTAAATTCAGGATTCACTTCTTGGACTAATAACACCATGCGTTCCATACCCATGGCAAAACCCACCGCAGGTGTTGCACGACCGCCTAATTGTTCAACTAAGCCATCATAACGGCCACCCGCGCAAACTGTACCCTGTGAGCCCAACGCCGTTGTTACCCATTCAAAAACAGTGCGGTTATAGTAGTCAAGACCACGAACTAAACGCTGATTAACACGGTATTGAACGCCAGCGGCTTCTAACAGCTTGCATAAGCCATCAAAGTGCTCACGTGATTCGACATCAAGGTAATCAAACAGTTCAGGCGCATCATTCAATAAAGTCTGAACGTCTTGATTTTTGGAGTCCAAAACACGCAGAGGATTTGTGTACATCCGGCGTTTGCAATCTTCATCCAGCTTGTCTTTATGCTGTTCTAAGAAAGCAACTAAGGACTCACGGTAATTAGCACGCGCTTCTAGTGAGCCAATCGAATTCAGCTCTAATGTCACATGCTCACTAATACCTAATGCTTTCCACCAGCGCGCTGTCATTAAGATGACTTCTGCATCAATGTCAGGACCCGCAAGACCAAACACTTCGGCACCTAATTGGTGAAATTGACGGTAACGGCCTTTTTGTGGGCGCTCATAACGGAACATTGGCCCTAAATACCACAAACGCTGTTCCTGATTGTACAGCAAACCATGCTCAATACCGGCACGGACACAACCTGCGGTATTTTCAGGGCGTAATGTCAGACTTTCATCATTACGGTCATTGAAAGTGTACATTTCTTTTTCAACGACATCCGTCACTTCACCTATCGCTCTGCGAAATAGCGGGGTCTGCTCTACAATCGGGGTACGAATTTCACTAAAACCATAACCCTGTAAAATATTTTTTAATGTTGCTTCGATTTTCTGCCATACACGCGTGTCAGCTGGTAAGTAATCATTCATGCCGCGAATGGCTTGGATATTTTTTCCCACTTTATTTCTCTATTTTCAGAATTACATAAGTTTGATTATAAGAGCGAAATATCATCTGGTTCAATCAACAAACACCAATTACTGATACTAATCGGGATTTATCTGTCAATTTGTACGGTGAGCGACCGATTTTAGAAAAAAATGCGGATAATTGATATAGCGTTTGTTCTAAATATGCCAAACGACACTATGAATCGTTTGGCACTAGATTAGACAAAATTAATCTTTTAAATTGACTTCAATCCGCTTGCTTTCATCCATCATCGCTGCTTTGGCTCGAATTTTAGCTTCTAGCTGGTCGATAATGTTGTCATTATCAAAGCGCTCTTTTTGACGTTTACCGTCTTCATAGAAACCACTCTTGGTTTTTGCGCCTGCAACACCTAGCGTGGACACTTCCGCTTCACCGGGACCATTGACCACACAACCAATAATCGACACATCCATTGGTGTAATGATATCTTCTAAGCGCTGTTCTAACTCATTCACCGTGCCTATCACATCAAACTCTTGCCGTGAACAAGTTGGACAAGCAATAAAATTAATGCCACGTGAACGAATACGCAGTGATTTTAAGATATCAAAACCGACTTTAACTTCTTCAACCGGGTCTGCGGCTAAAGAAATACGCAAGGTATCACCAATACCCTCGGACAGTAGCATTCCTAAGCCAATTGCCGATTTTACTGAACCTGCACGTGCACCACCGGCCTCGGTGATCCCTAAATGCAGTGGTTGATCGATTTTATTCGCTAATAAACGGTAGGAGCCGACAGCGAGAAACACATCTGATGCTTTTACACTGACTTTAAACTGGTTGAAATTCAGTCTATCTAAGATATCCACATGGCGCATTGCTGACTCAACTAAGGCTTCAGGTGTCGGTTCGCCATACTTCTCTTGAATATCTTTTTCAAGGGAACCACCATTGACCCCAATGCGAATAGGAATATTGTAATGGCGTGCACAATCAACCACTTGGCGAATTCTTTCTTCGCTACCAATATTACCTGGGTTAATACGCAAGCAATCAACACCGTATTCGGCCACTTTTAATGCAATACGATAGTCAAAATGGATATCAGCCACCAGAGGAACACTAACTTGCTGTTTAATCAACTTAAACGCTTCTGCCGCATCCATCGTAGGAACAGAAACGCGAACAATATCCACACCAACACGCTCAAGTGATTTAATTTGGCGGACAGTAGCTTCGACATCAGTTGTGCGGGTATTGGTCATTGATTGGACAGCGATAGGTGCGCCATCGCCTACTGGTACGCTGCCTACATTAATACGAGTGGATTTACGTCTTTTTATCGGTGATTCATTATGCATTTTTGTTTAATTCTCCGAACGTCCATGTGCTCTTTGTTACCGTGGTACTCTTTGCTACCGAGGTATAGTTTTAACGATTATTTTTATACGCTCAACTATACACAAGAAAGCAAACCATAGCCTATCAAAAAAGATGTTTTCGGATATAGTTTGCTTCTTTTTGTCTTTCTAATTTAGGCTTCAGGTAACTTCAATTTTGCCGGACGTTTCGCTTTGATGAAGCGGCTTAAATCAACGGCATTACCTTGGAACTGTACAGTGACATTTGCTGGTGCACCGATGTTCAGACGATAAGGCTGCGGGCCATCAAGCTCCAGCTTATCGCCATTATTTTTGGTGCCACTGAATAAGATTTTATTATTCGCGTCACGAATTTCTAACCAGCACTGGCCAGTAAAGTTTAAGACCAAAGCTTGGCTGCTAACTGCAACAGGGTCAGTCGTTTCTGTGTTTTGTGTTCTATCTAATGCAACAGAAGATTGCGGTGCATTAGGTAATGGAATGGTTCTGACAGGCTCGGTAATCGGGTCTGTGGTTAATACAGGCTCTTGAACTTGTAATTCAAGCGCATTTTCCTGTGCGGCAGGGGCAGTGTCAGTTGAGACAATTTCTGTTGAAGTCGACAATTCAACCGGCGTTGTGCTGTTATTTTGCTGAGACAAAATCAAATCATTTTGATTTGCAATTGAAACTAGCTCATTTTTCTGTGCGTTATGATCTTGCCACCACCACACACCAACCATTGCAATCAGCACAATCACAATCAACCACGTCAGTTTCATTAGCCAACCTTCACGCTTTTTACGTTTTTTCCCTAAAGAATAGCTTTGCATAGGAGAAACTTTGGCTAATGTGACAGGTTCTTCCGTTTTCAAATACGTTTTTAATTCGTTTTCTGATATGCCGACCATTCGAGCATAAAGGCGAATATAACCACGTAAAAATGTCGGTTCTACACCAGCGGGAGCAATATCTTGTTCTATCTCTTTTACCGTACTGATTTTAAGGCATAATCGTTCTGCAACAATATCTTGGGTTAGCCCCATGCGCTCACGTGCTTGCGTCAATAATTGTCCGACTGTCGTCGTAGTCTGTTCGGTATTATTTTCGATAGTCATTTGCTGGCAACACTATTTCCAAGTTTAAAATATATAAAGCAAACATTGAGCAGCTTTATTCGTCAATAATTTATCATCATGTTGAAACAACAATTAAATTTTTCTTATTGCTTCTACTATTGTAGGTTAACAAGGGCGTTTTGCCTAACTCTAAAACGCCCTAAATCATAACCTAATTCACTAATTCAAACATATTTATAAATCAGACTGTTTTTACCTTAATAGGTTCCCCTGCTAAGCGTTTTTTCAACGTTCGCTTCGTTCTGTCAATCACGTCACCAGCAAGTTGCCCACAGGCAGCGTCAATATCATCACCGCGTGTTTTGCGCACTATCGTGGTAAAACCATAGCCCATCAACACTTTACAGAAGCGGTCGATACGACTATTCGAACTTCTACCGTAAGGGGCCCCTGGGAACGGGTTCCACGGGATTAAGTTAATTTTGCTCGGTGTGTTTTTTAAACATTCTGCTAATTGATGAGCTTGCTCAACACTGTCGTTCACGTGATCTAACATCACATACTCTACAGTTACTCTTCCTGCATTCGCATTCGATTTGGTTAAATAACGATTCACGCTGTTGAGGAAAGTTTCAATATTGTATTTTTTATTAATTGGAACAATATCGTCGCGAATATCGTCTGTTGGTGCATGTAGTGAAATCGCTAATGCAACGTCAATCATATCCCCTAGTTTATCTAATGCAGGTACAACCCCCGAAGTGGAAATCGTGACACGGCGCTTAGATAAACCAAAACCGAAGTCATCTAACATAATCTCCATTGCCGGGACGACATTATTCAAATTCAGTAATGGTTCGCCCATTCCCATCATTACGACGTTAGTAATTGGACGACGTCCGCTGGATTTCAGTGAACCAATAATTTTTGCAGCTCGCCAAACCTGGCCAATGATTTCGGAAACACGTAAGTTACGGTTGAAACCTTGCTGTGCCGTAGAGCAGAATTTACATTCCAGTGCACAACCGACCTGTGAAGAGACACACAGTGTTGCCCGATCTGCTTCTGGGATATAGACGGTTTCAACCAGTTGGTCACCCACTTTGATGGCCCACTTGATGGTGCCATCTGATGAACGTTGTTCATCAGCGACTTCCGGTGCACGGATTTCTGCAACTTCTTTCAGTTTTGCTCTAAGGACTTTATTAATATCGGTCATTTGGTCAAAATCATCATAGCAATAATGATAAATCCATTTCATGACCTGATCAGCGCGGAACGGTTTTTCACCCATTTGAGCAAAAAATTCGCGCATTTGTTTGCGGTTTAAATCGAGTAAATTGGTTTTTTGGTTCGTTTTTTCTGGTGTGACAGAAATAGCGGAAGAAGTTGCACATTGTGCATCTGTCGTCATATCAGACATGGTGTATTGCCTCGTTGTTACACTTTCGGCAGTGCTATTGATGAGTATAGCACGACGTAATTTTTGCAGTCTTAAAAATATAATCGCCCCGCTAATCATAGCAGGGCGTCGCATTGTACAAACTTTATAACAATAATGCTAATGCATTAGTTAAAGAAGTCTTAGCGTGGGCAGATTTCATCCGCAGTGAAGAAATATGCGATTTCACGTGCCGCAGATTCTTCAGAGTCTGAACCGTGAGTTGCGTTTTCAGTGAAGCTGTCCGCGTAGTCTGCGCGTAAAGTACCCGCTAATGCGTTATCTGGGTTAGTTGCGCCCATCAGGTCACGGTGACGTTGGATTGCATTTTCACCTTCTAACACTTGCAGCATGATAGGGCCTGAAGTCATAAATTCAACCAGACCTTCAAAGAAAGGACGGCCTTTGTGTTCAGCGTAGAAGCCTTCAGCTTGCTCACGAGTCAAATGCATCATTTTAGCAGCGATAATAGTGAAACCCGCGCTTTCAAAACGGTTGTAGATTGCACCAATAACGTTTTTCTTCACAGCGTTTGGTTTAATAATAGAAAATGTACGTTGAACAGTCATAAATAACCTCTTAGCGATTCATTAGGCCTTTATTCTTTATTCTTCCCTGTAACTTAGGATGTAAGAACTTAAAATAGGCATGTTGTAGTTTTTTATATTATTTCTAATTCTATTGTTAGACCTTTAGACTTCAAAGGCAACCCTATCTAGGAAAAAGAAAAATAAGGCGATGATTATAGGGGCTCTGATTACAATTTCCTACAGTCACAACAACATTTTGTTAAACTTTTTATAGCAAAAAACACTATTTTTTCGGGTAAGTCACGTTTTTCATCTATTACTTCACTCTAAAGCTTATTGCCGTTACTTGGCCGCTTAAATCTAATACTGAAATTTGGTAGCTTCCACTTTTATCGAGTGTTAGCAAAATAGAACCGTTTTGCTCGGTTGTATTCACTTGTTCTCCGTTTAAAAACCACCATTTCTGCCCTTGCCCACCCTGTGTGACTAAACGCAAGTCTAAGCTAGTTTTACCAGGTAAACGCTGTAATACTTCACCATCACGTATACCAGAAATCAATAATGGCGGCATTTCTAACTTCATAGGAGGACAAACTGAATCCGCTTTAGGTAACCGATTTTCCCGTTTTTCACTGTTTGGTAACCATGACTCCACCGTAATTGGCCATAAATGCACTTCTTTTTCTTGGGCATTCGGGCAATCAGCCGCAACTTGGAGCCCTTTCTCATTGACCCAAATTTTTTGCCTTAATCCTAATAACGACTCTTGGTCTCGCGCCATTAAAGTCGGTGGGATCGTATTATCCAAGATCCAGCTAAGACGCCTTTGGCGGCAATTATTGTCATCTTTCAGCAATGCTGTGCCACCCGGCCAGCAAATCACCGCTTGGCTTACACTGGCAGGTTTCACATCTTTTGGTAACGGCTCATGTGATTGGTAAATTTTGCTCAGTAACATGCCATTTATTTGATTCATAATAGGGATCGCTGTGGCGAAACCTAACTGCCCTGCAACAGGCGTGGCATCAGGCCGCCCAACCCAAACACCGATGGTATAACGTGGATTAACACCAATCGCCCACGCATCACGATAACCATAGCTGGTCCCTGTTTTCCATGCCAAATTTATTTGCCCTGATAAATTAGGATCCGGTACAGGACGAGCTTCCCCACCCATAATTCGGCGCACTATCCATGCTGCGCCCGGTGACATCAGCGCTCTATCACGAATTTCATCGGTGGGTTTAAAGCGCAGCGGTGACACATTACCTTTTCGCGCAAATGCGCTGTAAGCGGAAACCAAATCTTCCATCCGTGTAGCTGTCCCGCCTAAAATTAGCGACAAATTTGGCTCGCTGCCTAACGGAAAGCGCAGTTCAGTCCCAACATTGCGGAGTTGAGCCGTAAATCGTTTACTGCCATACACATCTAACAACTGCACTACGGGTAAATTCAATGAGCGAACTAATGCATCGCTGACACTCACAGGGCCATTAAAACCACTGTCAAAGTTACCGGGACGATAATCATTAAAGCGCCGCGGAACATCTTGTAATAACGATTCCGCGTGGATAAGCCCATCATCCATCGCTAATGCATATAAAAATGGTTTTAACGTTGAGCCGGGGGAGCGCCAAGCGCTTACCATATCGACATGCCCAAAACGGCTATCATCTTGGAAATCAATGGAGCCAATATACGCTTTCACGGCCATATCCGTATGATCGACCACCAAAATCCCCAGTGACGTTTGTTTTGGCAGTTGGTTTTTCCAATTCATTGCCATATCTTCCAGCTGCCTTTGTAAGCTGGCATCGATAGTGGTTTCAATGATGGACTCTTGCGTCCCCTTGGTCACCCGCCTTGCCAGCAAGGGGGCTGAATGTGGATTCTTTCGCGGTGCTAACCAAATCTGTTCTTGTTTAATATCAGTAACTTTTTCAGGGCTCCAGACCTGGTATTCCTCTAACCGGTCTAACACCTTATCACGAGCGGCTTGTGCTCTTTCTGGATAACGGTCTGGCCTTAAGCGGCTAGGGGCTTGGGGTAAAACAGCAAAGAGAGCCGCTTCACTCGCTGTCAATTTTGCCGGTGACTTATTCAAATATACCCAGCTAGCGGCGCCAATCCCTTCAATCGTTCCGCCATACGGAGCGCGGTTTAAATACATCTCTAAAATTTCATCTTTTGAATAGTGGTACTCAAGCTGAGCCGTACGCCAAAGTTGTTTTAGCTTACCACCCAATGTTCTTTCATGGGGGTCAATTAACCGCGCAACTTGCATCGAAATGGTACTACCGCCTGACACAATGCGCCCAGAACTCACAAACTGCCCCGCAGCCCTAACTAGCGAAAACGGGTTTACCCCCGGATGGCGATAAAAATGGCGATCTTCATAGGTTAATAACGCTTCGATAAAATCAGGAGAAACCTCCTCGAGTGTAACCGGAAAGCGCCAAATACCCTCTTTGTCTGCAAAGCGCCACAATGGTGTGCCATCCGCTGCAACCACGGTTCGTGCCATTTCAATTTGCTTAATCGGCAACGGCCAGATTTTATCAGCCGCTAGAAAAGCCAGTGGCAAAATAATGACCAACAGAACCAGTGTAATGCCTGTGCGGCGTAACCATTTTTTCATTGATGGGAGTACCGAAAATAAATTAAAAGAGCCCTTATATCTTGAGTATTAATATAAGGGCTTTAAGAGGAGATTAACGAACGATTTCTAATTGGCCATCAGAATAGCCAGTCGCACGCCAGTCAGGGACATACATTGATTCAACTTGTGGTACTGGAATGCTATACACACCCGGTGTCACTGCCCGCGCTAAGTAGACTAATGTCGTTGGTCGATATTGCTGTACTTCAACGGCAGCCACAAAACGGTCATCACGGTATTCCATATGGCGAATTTGTGATTGTTGCATATCATCAATCAGTTCTTGCAGGTTCGGTGCAGATTCACTCAAATTAGCGCTACTGTTCGCTAAATTTTGGTTTTCTAGTTCTAAGCCCGCAGGCAGCAAGTCAACCACTAGCGCATCTGGCACACTTTGGGATGCCTGAACTTCCAGCTTAACCACCACCATTTCACCGCTTCTTAGTCTATCTAATGAAATGCGATTGCCTTTCATATCATAGTAACTACGAGTGATACCTAATACGTTCGAACTTGGTTTCGGTGAATGTTGCGGATACCCCACTACGTTTAAGCGTGTATACAGGGTATTGGTTCCACTGTTTTCGATGCTATAGCCTGTTTCTAATTGACCTTTGCTCAGGAACTCACTCACAGGTTTATCTGAAACCATCGGAGGTTCTTGGCCATTAATCGTTGCTTTCCATGGAGCTTCACTTTCATTTAAGTAGAAACGGCCCGCTAAGTACAACGCGTTGCTCTCTTGTGTCGAGAAATAACGTTGAGAAGTCAAATTATTAGACAAAGTTTGCAGTTTTTGGTCGCGCGATTTTGGCATTAAATTATATTCATTTAACAGCGCAACAATCATCGCATCGTCACGGATCACTGAGCCGTAATCCCCGACATAACTGTAGCGATTACGCTGTTTTTTCAGCCCGTCAATCACCGCGCTCTCACCACGTGATTTATCCCCCATCAAGTTCAACGCAACGCCTAACTGAACAAGTGGTAAGCCACTCGCGGCATGATCTCTTTGGTTATAAAGTTGACGTAATGCACCTAGAGGTGCTTTTTGCTGTGACGCCAATACTAAGCCTGCATAAGCTTGGGTTGCGAAACGCGCGCCTGCCTGATTTTCCGTATAAGGATAATTGATTTGGTTGCCATCTTGTAAATAGCTCAATAAGCGCGTGTTTGCGTTACTGATAGCTTCTTGGGGAACCGTAAACCCACGTTGATTCGCTTTATTCAAGAAATCCGCTGCATATGCGGTTAACCAATACTCTTCGCGGCCGTTTCTATCCCATAACGAGAAACCGCCATCATTACGTTGCATACTTAACAAATGCGGAATACCAATTTCAATCGCTTTATGGCGGTCTGCATCCGTCTGCGTTTTAATCCCTATCTTATTCAGCTCAGCTTGAGTTGAGAATAATGATGGATATAACCCGCTGATAGTTTGCTCCAAGCAACCATATGGGTAAGCAAATAACTCTCTAATATAACGAGAAACATCTAACGGTGGACGGCTCGTTAATAGCACTTGCCCTTCAATGGTATCTGGTTGTAGGCCCGCAATCTGGTTAATTGGCAGTGCCCATGAGGTACCTGGCTCAATAGCGGTTGCAAACGAAACGGTTTCTGCCGGTTGTGCCGGACGAACGCCAACTTTCCAACTGTTGCTGTAATCTTTATTGGCTTCGCCTTGAATGTTAATGCCATTAATGGTCATCGACACTTCGCCTTCACCAAAGCCGTAGTCTGCTTTGACCGGTAAGTTAATCGTGGTGCGTTTGCCTTTCGGTAACGCTAACTCACGGCTACTGACACCATCAAGTTTTACCATTCCTGATGCCTTGAAGTTGACGGTCACATTCTGCGTGTTATCCGTCATATTGGTCAAATCAAGTGCAAAGTAAGACTTATCACCGCCAGCCATAAATCGTGGCATCGACATTTGTGTCACTAATGGTGCCGCGACAATCACTTTGCTATCTGCATGGCCGAACTCTTTTTCATTCCATGCTTGCGCCATCACGCGGAGTTCGCCATTAAAATCAGGGATAGCAAGGCTAATTTCACCCTCACCGTCTTTATTTAATGTGACAGGCTTAGCCTGCTCAGCAATAATTTGCACTTCAGTGAGTGGCTTCATACCACCACGCTCTAATGCCGCCTCTTCGCTGTCACCACCAAAGCGCAGGTTAGCAACCTTACCTTGGCCTTCAATTAAGTGACCATAAACGTCATATTGGTCAACACTATAGCGCTTACGGCCAAAGAAAGCGTCATACGGGTCTGGGGTTTTGAAATCCGTGATATTCAATACACCAGTATCTACCGCTGATAACAACACATTCACTTTTTCAGGTAATGGTTTTCCGTCTTGTGCGGTCGCTTTAATTTTTACCGTCAAGTCTTGATTAGGACGCATTTTGTCTGGCGTCGTTAGAGCCAACGCTATTTTACGGTTCTCATCTGCAATCGGTAAATGCAAGACACCCACCGCACGTTTCACCGTGGCTTCTTTAGAGTCATCTCCTGGGCGAACCACAACTGCTGAGACGTAGAGGTCATGACGAGCCCACTCTTTATTGACTGGAATTTCAACGTCTAAGCCCTTTTCTGGCACGTCGATTTCTTCCCACCACAGTGGGCCATTACTCGACTCGAGCAATATATATCCTTTACCTGCTTTAGGGGATTCAATGCGAACTTTGGCTTTTTCACCCGGTAAGTACGCAGGTTTATTTAGGCTAAGTTTCACTTGGTCAGGGCGAACTGAACCACTTCCCCCCGTATTATCTTGCCATGAATACCCTGCCCAGAACTGGACACTCGACACGAGCTGATTTTCTGGGTTGACGACTTCTAGGCGGAATGCGCCCCAATCCACAGGGAAAGACACTTTCGCAGTCCCGTCTTTGGCGATGACAATATTTTCATTCGCCATAACGAGGTCTTTTTGGTCATAATTTGAAGACCAGCCACCACTTTCAGACCAACTCCAGTAATAATCACGGCGTTCGTACACTAAGCGCGCTGTTAAGTTTTCTGCCGCCAGTTTATTACCCGCCGCATCTGCCATGACTAATTCAAACTCAGCAAGCGAGTTTTCATCTACATTATGGCGTTTGACATAACGGTCTGTGCGGTAATCATAAATTTCTTTCTTAGCAAATAATGGGCGAATACCGACCAATTTTTCCGCCGGCCAAATGGCTTGCTCAGCACGACGCGTCACTGGACGTCCACCTGCTTCAAGCAAACTTGCTTGTAAAACAGCTGAAATTGGTGAACGTGTTGAACTCCAATTACTGTTTGGAATTGAAATCACCGTTTCACCGTTGCTGTCCAGCGTTAAGTCAAACTCATCCAACTTACGTGGTAAGCCCTCTTCGTTGACAGCACCAAATTCAAAGCCCGGTAATTTTGCTACCGCTTCGCGATTGGCCTTTAACACAATTTGGCCTTGTAACTGGTTATCTGCCGCTGGCGCACCATATAAATAACGCCCTTGAATATCAAAATCCACGGATTGATCAGTTAAACGCGGCACATCGCTACCAACGATTTCTAGCGCCATACGTTCAGGCATGAAATCTTCAACATTAAATTTGTAATAACGCAGTGGCGAGCCATCACCTAAATCAAAGCGCAGTGACCAACCGCCTGTCTCTGCATTTTTAGGGATTTCAAATTGATATTGATATAGCCCATTTTGGTTTTCTTCCGGCTGCCAAACAAAGCTACGAACCACTTGCCCATCCGTTTTTAATACATCAACTTTAACTGGTTGAGTTTTAACCGGATTACCATCACCATCACGCAATAAACCATTGACCAGTAGCAATTCACCCGGACGATATAAATCACGAGGCCCAAAGGTGAAAAATTGTTTTGCGTAGCCTTCCGGCCCTGAAATGTCGAATTCAGATAAATCAAGTGCAGGCTGAGTTAAATCAATCATACTGGTTTGCCCTTCGTGGGTTGCCAGTAATAATTTTCCACCCGCTAATTTATCTAACTGGGCATGACCATCGCCATCTGTCGTGCCTTTTGTCACTAACTGGCCTTTTTCATCCAAAATACGCAGCTCAACACCTTTAATTGCGGAGCCTTTCGCTAAGGATTGAGTGAAAATGTCGACACGGTCTTGGTAACTGTGTAGTGACACACCAATATCACTCAATGTGAAGACGGTCGCAGGGAATTGATAACTATAGCTGCCTGCTTTTTGCATGATGGCCAAATATACGCCATCTTGCTGCAACTCTTTGACATCTTTGAGTGGCAGCAAAATGGTTTGGCGGGTATTTTTATCTGGGTTTAAATCAAAGCGGCCGGTATAAGCCAGCTCCACTTTGTCGAGAAACTCTTCTGAATACCAATACTCATAATTACTGCGATATTGCCACTGCGCTAAAAATTGTGGCAATTGCTTTTCATCTACACGGAAGAAATTGACGTCGACTTTATCAACGTTCAAGGCTATCACAGGTAAGCCTTGGGCGACCTTGCTCGGTAATAAGGAGCCTTTACTTGCAAAGCCAACGGTTGGGATAATTTGCGCTGTGGTCAGTTTTTTCTCAAAACTGTCGGTCGTTGTACGCTCATTAACCGCTTTAATACCTGGGTTAATGGCTAGATTTAACTCTTTAGAGGGTGGAAGGTGACGGAAGCGTAGTTCCATCTGGTTATCAGACAGCTCCCAAGCTCCATCCAATTTTCCTGATTTAACATCAATAAGGTTAATAAACTGGCCGAAGTCTTGGTTGGCTTGCAATGGCACGGAGAATGTCACCACCATGGCACTTGCACCATCAAGTTGTAATTCAGATGCATCCAAAATGGTTAAATCTTTCCCTGCATATTTTTTTACCATTTCTTCAGTGGAAAGTTTCGGTGCTACTTTTTTCTGTTCTGCAACTGGCGCTGTTTTGGTTTGGTTTTCTGGCGCTGTTGTTGAAACATTTGGCTCATTTTTGGTTGTTTCATCTGCATTATCACAACCGGCCAATGCCACGACCGATGCTAACGCAAGTGCTAAATAACGTTTTTTGGTTTTTAGACCCGCCAATGAAGCCCAACTTGATTGTTGTTTCATTACCGCCCGCCCTTTAATTAGTTAAAATGTATTCTATTTTTACGGTTTTAACAGAAGGTTAAAACCACACTATATACGTTTAAATCGTTTAAAATACACACAGATAAATGCTGCTGATAGTGTTTTAATTATCAATATAATTTAACAGAATGTAATAAGAACACCTATCAGACAAAACGGAAAAATGATGGGAGAGAAAAACAGAGAAATGAAATAATATTTTTTAAATAGTAAGCAGAATATATATTTAATTAATGACCAATATGCATTTTATGAGTGAGAAAAGTATTTTCCTCACTCTATACATGAAATTATTAGGTATTTTTTACTGGGATTGTATCTCGTAAGAAGCTACCAAGACGACGCTGATAAAAAGGTTGAACGTGTTGAGTAATAAAGTGGCTAACACCTTGCTCATTTTCATTCACCACACAAAAATCAATAGATTCGTCATCAGCTAAGAACTCACAAGCAAGTGTTCCCGCCTCATGAATAATGGTATCAATATTTTCCGCTCCTGCGGTAAATTCCAATGCTATCATTAAGATAGGCGTTTCTTGCGCGTCATCGTTCTCTATTGCGGAAACCATAAAACCGCGTCTAACCACTTTGTATTGTTTAAAAAATTCAGTCAGCGCCTCAACAATGGCTTGTGGCTGTTCTTCTAACACACTTAATTTAAGTGATGAACCTTTTGGCACGGTTAATTCAGTAAATTGGATCTCAGTTTCTTGGTTGGAACTGTTATTATTCGATTGCTGCGACATTGTCAATCCCCTGCTATTAAAAAGAATCGCTTACTATACTCGCAAATACGTCAAGATAAAAAAATAGGCACGAAAAGTCACCTTTCCGTGCCTGTTATCAATCAAACATTCGCTACTTTGATTTACTGATTAATAAGTTAGCCAATGTTCTTACACCTGTACCGGTTGCGCCCTCAGCCCATAAGCTAACTGCGGATTTACGGTAAGTTGCTGAGCAGTCAATATGTACCCAGTTTTGACGATAATTTTCAACAAAGTGCGATAAAAAGGCAGCCGCTGTACTTGCACCCGCGGTATGAGATGGCGCTGCAATGTTGTTTAAATCGGCAAAGCCTGACGGTAATTGTTGGCGATGGAATTCAGCTAATGGTAAGCGCCAAAATAATTCGAACTCTGCATCTGACGCATTCATTAAGTCAGCGACTAACTTATCATCAAAGCTCAATACTGAATGGTAGTCATTACCCACAGCCATTTTCGCTGCGCCTGTCAAGGTTGCTGCATCGATGATCAACGTTGGTTTTTCTTTGCTCGCATCAATCAGGCCATCGGCTAGTACTAAACGACCTTCCGCATCTGTATTCATAATTTCAACAGACTTACCATTACGGTAACGAATAATATCACCCAGCTTGAATGCATTGCCGCTAACCATATTGTCAGCAATACACAGGAACATTTTCACGCGTTTTTGTAAGCCACGCGAAATCGCCAATGCCAACGAACCCGCTAATGTTGCAGCACCACCCATATCCGCTTTCATTGAATTCATTGAAGAGGAAGGTTTGATGCTATAGCCACCTGAGTCAAAGGTAATACCTTTACCCACTAACGCAGCAAAAACAGGGGCATTTGGGTTCGCACCTGGGTTGTAATCTAACGCTAAAAAGACCGGTGGACGACTTGAACCGCGACCAACCGTATGAATACCGGTATAACCTTGTTCTAATAAATCATCACCTTTAATAATACGGTAACTAATATCTTGTGCGCCCACCGTGCAGAGTAAATCAATGGCGCGTTGTGCGAGTTGCTCTGGCCCTAACTCTTCTGCCGGTGCATTAATGACATCACGTACCCAATCAATGGTACGAATACGGTTTTCTAACTCTTTACGATCCGCTTCTGGCAATACAGGCCATTCAATCGTTCTAGCCCCTTTTGGTGCACGAAAACCTTGCCAAAATGCCCAGCTTTTTTCTAAATCCCAGCCTTCGCCAGCCAAAGCAACATTGCGGATCCCTTGGCCATCTAATTTACGGCCAGCGCTTTGTACTGCACATAATTTACCTGCATGTTTCAGGTGGATTGTCATCCCTTTATCGCTAGAGCTTAACAATGCGCCTTCGCCCCAACAAGGTGCAGCTGGCTCACAAGAAATCATTACTGGCATAATTTGTTTTGTCATCGTTTTTCTCACTTTGTCTATTTTTGCAGACAGCAAAAGCCCATTTATTCTGTCAGCAGATGGCATTACCTTAACTGATAAATGCCAATAGGGATATCATTATAGTGCTGATATAAAATAAAAAACCGAGCACTATTTCTAATAGTCGCTCGGTCTTTAGAATAAATCCCTCGTTATTCGAATTCATCCAGCCAAACTAACAAAATCGCTTCTAGGATTTTTTCATTCGATTTTTGCGGATCATCATCAAATTCGTCTAAATCGCAAATCCACTGGTGCATATCGGTAAAGCGCACCGTTTTTGGATCAACATCGGGAAATGCGTCATACAGTGCCTCTCCGATTTCACGGCTATTTGACCATTTTAAACTCACGACACCCTCTCTTATCTATATCTGTCAGAGACATTTATGTACTTCATACAAGTCATTCAGTGCTCTAATTTTAGTCATGCTCTAAATAGTTTGTGTGTAGCTAGGCGGCAAATTGAGCTAATCCCTAGGAGCATACAAAAGTATGTGACTAGGGCTAGTGAAAGAAGCCAACAACGCTACAGCGTGAAGTATGACAATGCATAACAAGCACTTCGATTTTTTAAATAATTCACGTTGTAGCTAGGCAGCAAATGAGCTAATCCCTAGGAGCATACAAAAGTATGTGACTAGGGTTAGTGAAAGAAGCCAACAACGCTACAGCGTGAAGTATGACAATGCATAACAAGCACTTCGATTTTTTAAATAATTCACGTTGTAGCTAGGCGGCAAATTGAGCTAATCCCTAGGAGCATACACAAGTATGTGACTAGGGTTAGTGAAAGAAGCCAACAACACTACAGCGTGAAGTATGACAATGCATAACAAGCACTTCGATTTTTTAAATAATTCACGTTGTAGCTAGGCGGCAAATTGAGCTAATCCCTAGGAGCATACACAAGTATGTGACTAGGGTTAGTGAAAGAAGCCAACAACACTACAGCGTGAAGTATGACAATGCATAACAAGCACTTCGATTTTTTAAATAATTCACGTTGTAGCTAGGCGGCAAATTGAGCTAATCCCTAGGAGCATACACAAGTATGTGACTAGGGTTAGTGAAAGAAGCCAACAACGCTACAGCGTGAAGTATGACAAAAATCAGTGTTCGCGGGCGTGATTGATAGTATATTTTGGTATCTCTACCACTAAATCCTCATCCGTCACCAGCGCCTGACAACTTAGACGACTTTCTGGCTCTAGTCCCCATGCTTTGTCTAACATGTCATCTTCGAGTTCACTACTTTCTTCCAGTGAGTCAAAACCTTCACGAACGATACAATGACAAGTTGTACAAGCACAGGATTTTTCACAGGCGTGCTCAAGCTCAATACCGCTGCGTAGTGCAACATTTAAAATAGATTCGCCTTCTTGTGCTTCGACAACCGCACCGTCTGGACATAAATCACTATGAGGTAAAAAAACTATTTTAGGCATAATTATATCTCATCCACAGAATGGCCTGACAACGCTTGGCGAATGGAGGTATCCATACGACGCGCGGCAAACTCCTGCGATTGCTTATCCAGTTGTTTAATGGCA
Source organism: Providencia sp. M-27 (assembly GCF_011077905.1). Lineage (NCBI taxonomy): Bacteria > Pseudomonadati > Pseudomonadota > Gammaproteobacteria > Enterobacterales > Morganellaceae > Providencia > Providencia sp. M-27. Next base: position 36,200 of record NZ_JAALBT010000012.1, read on the forward strand.
TTTTCAATTGCGATTGGGTCTGTACCCTCAACCGCTTTAATTAACTCATTGACCGCATTATCAATTCCTGACTCTTCTTCTGGCGTCAGTAAATTGCCATCTTGGGCTAATGCGCTCGTTAAACTTTCAAGCACTCTTGCTGCTTCAACTTTTTGCTCCGCTAGGCGGCGCGCATTTAAGTCATCTTGCGCGTTAGTCATTGAATCTTTAATCATGTTTGAAATTTCATTATCCGTTAACCCATATGATGGCTTAACTTGAATAGAGGCTTCTACACCCGTGGATTTCTCCATAGCGCTAACACTTAATAGCCCATCCGCATCCACTTGGAAAGTCACACGAATATGCGCACCACCAGCTGCCATTGCAGGAATATCACGCAAGGTAAAGCGAGCTAATGAACGACAATCTGCTACCATTTCACGTTCACCTTGCACCACATGAACGCTCATCGCCGTTTGCCCATCTTTAAATGTGGTAAATTCTTGAGCACGAGCAACTGGGATCGTCGTATTACGCGGGATCACTTTTTCAACCAATCCCCCCATGGTCTCTAGACCAAGGGATAACGGGATCACGTCCAATAACAACATTTCGCTGTCGGGTTTGTTCCCTACTAAGATATCCGCTTGAATGGCGGCGCCAATCGCTACGACTTTATCTGGGTCGATGGATGTCAGAGGTGATTTACCGAAAAACTCCCCGACTTTTTGGCGTACTAATGGCACGCGAGTCGAGCCACCGACCATAACAACGTTCAGTACCTCTTGCGCTTCAACACCTGCATCTTTCAATGCACGACGACAAGCCATTAAAGTGCGTTTAACATGAGTTTCAATAAGTGCTTCAAACTGTTCACGTTGAATTTCACCTTGCCAATCACCAAGGGTGATCGTCGCAACTTCAGATGCACTTAAGGCAATTTTCGTTTCTGTCGCCACATTTAATAACTGACGATTTAAATGGTGATCGCCTTGTAATGAAACGCCTGCCTGTTCAGCAATCCACTGTGCCAATACTTGGTCGAAATCATCACCACCAAGTGCTGCGTCGCCCCCCGTCGCCAACACCTCGAAGACTCCACGGCTCAGGCGCAAAATGGACACATCAAAAGTCCCACCGCCTAAATCATATACCGCGATCACCCCTTCTTGCCCTGAATCTAATCCGTAAGCAATCGCGGCGGCAGTCGGTTCATTCAGCAAACGTAATACATGTAAGCCTGCAAGACGAGCCGCATCTTTCGTACCTTGACGCTGAGCATCATCGAAATAAGCAGGAACCGTGATCACTACGCCATCCATTTCCCCCGCTAAGGTTTCTTCTGCACGTTTTGCTAATGTTCTTAGAATGTCAGAAGACACTTGGATTGGATCGACTTGGCCAGCCGCGGTTTGAATAAATGGCAAACCGTTTTCGCTCGCGCTCAGTTGATATGGCAAGTCAGGATAACGTTTTTGAATATCGGTTAGAGAGCGCCCCATCATACGTTTCACAGAAATGATGGTATTAACGGGGTCTTGCTCAGCACGTTGCTTCGCATCCCATCCCACTAATTTGCTTTCGGATTGATAATTAACAATCGATGGTAATAAAAAGCGACCTTGGTTGTCAGGTAAAACCGCGGCTTCACCACTTCTGACGGTGGCAATTAAAGAATGCGTAGTTCCGAGGTCAATCCCTGCTGCTAATTTACGTTGATGCGGAGCTGCGGTCATGCCGGGTTCGCTGATTTGTAGTAACGCCATAATCGTTTTCTCTTAAAATTCATCTAGTAATCGTTCTTCGAGTTGCTCCGCTTGCTGCTGAAGCTTATCGAGAAAACGTAGTTTACGTACTGTATCAGCGGCTTTTTCCCACTCCATGGCATCCAGTTCTGTCACCATCATGGCACTTCGTGCTTGCTGCATTTGTTTAACGTTTTGCATAAATTTAGCCAACAGATCAAGTGCATCATCACTGTTCTCAATATTGTCTAACTCTTCACGTAGCTCAAGCTGCTCCATCAAAAATGCCGTGTCATGCATAGTATGTTGTTCGTTATTAATATCAAAACCATGCAATGAAAGCATATATTCCGCGCGTTTTAGCGGATGACGGAGGGCTTGGTAGGCAGCATTAATATTTGCTGCTTTTTGCAGTGCTTGCATTTTTTCCTGTTCAGAACAGGTAGCAAAACGGTCAGGATGGTATTGACGCTGTAAGTCTTGAAAACGTAACGTCAGTTGTTCGCTATCGATGGCATAAGTGGGGGTCACCCCAAAAAGAGTAAAGTAATCCATAAGTGCTCAGTTTCTCGAACCGGTTACCAATACCACTAATAAGCTAATACTAGTGAGATTGGCCGAAAATTAGGCTTAATTGAACGCATTATACGTGAAAACTTTCACCGCATCCGCATTCACTATTGACGTTAGGGTTATTAAATTTAAACCCTTCGTTTAAGCCTTCTTTAACGAAATCCAGCTCAGTACCATCAAGATAAACAATGCTCTTGCCATCGACGATGACCTTCACGCCTTTATCTTCAAAAACTGTGTCTTCTTCATTGATTATATCGGCGAATTCAAGAACATAAGCCATTCCTGAACAACCTGAAGTTCTTACACCTAAACGCAAGCCTTCGCCTTTTCCACGATTTTGCAGAAAGGATTGAATACGCTGCGCAGCACTTTCTGTAAGAGAAATAGACATTGCAAACCTCACTTTAGAAACAAACAAGGCAGATGCTACTCATGAGTCGCATCCGCCTTCAAATTATTTTATACCCACCCGATTTCTAAACTAAGAAACTCAGCGATGTTTAGCCTAGATGGCATGAGTATTGTTCCAGTTATAGGACGATAACTTGTTGTTATTTATTAATATGGGTTGCCCTATAGACTGATTAAAAACTTATTTGCTTTGGCGTTTGCTTTTGTAATCAGCAATAGCAGCTTTAATTGCGTCTTCCGCTAGAATTGAACAGTGAATTTTCACTGGTGGTAATTCTAACTCTTCTGCAATTGCTGTATTTTTGATTGACTCCGCTTCATCCAAACTTTTGCCTTTCATCCACTCAGTCACCAGTGAACTTGATGCAATTGCTGAACCGCAACCATAAGTTTTAAAACGTGCATCTTCAATAATGCCGTCATCATTTACTTTAATCTGTAATTTCATGACGTCACCACAGGCAGGTGCACCTACCATACCGCTACCGACGCTTGGGTCGCTGTTGTCAAACGAACCAACGTTACGTGGGTTTTCATAATGATCGATAACTTTTTCACTGTAAGCCATTTTTAAACTCCTGAAACCGTCTGATTAATGGTGAGACCATTCGATGCTGTTAAGATCTACGCCGTCTTTGAACATTTCCCATAAAGGAGACAGCTCGCGTAAGTGGCCAATTGCGCCATGAATCATTTTGATTGCATAGTCAATTTCTTCTTCTGTCGTGAAACGACCTAAAGAGAAACGGATTGAGCTATGTGCCAGCTCATCATTCATCCCTAAAGCGCGCAGTACATAAGAAGGTTCTAGGCTTGCAGAAGTACATGCAGAACCTGAAGATACAGCCAAATCTTTTAATGACATCATCAGTGATTCACCTTCAACATAGTTGAAGCTGACGTTCAGAATGTGCGGCGCACCGTGTTCTAAATCACCATTGAGGTAAACTTCTTCGATATCTTTAATGCCGTTCCACAAACGTAACCGTAAACCGCGTAAGCGTTCAGATTCCGCAGCCATTTCTTCTTTGGCAATACGGTAAGCTTCGCCCATACCAACGATTTGGTGTACAGGTAATGTCCCAGAACGCATACCGCGCTCATGACCACCACCGTGCTGTTGTGCTTCAAGGCGAACACGTGGTTTACGGCGGACATACAGTGCCCCAATACCCATTGGGCCATAGAGTTTGTGCGCAGAAAATGACATTAAATCAACTTTTAACGCATTCAGGTCGATGGGCAATTTGCCCACGCTTTGAGTTGCGTCAACGTGGAAAATAATCCCTTTACTACGGCATAATTCACCAATAGCTTCGATATCCTGCACCACACCAATTTCATTATTAACATGCATAATAGAAATTAAAATGGTGTCTTCACGGATAGCGTCTTGTAGGTCTTGCATAGCAATTAAACCGTTGCTTTGCGGTGACAAGTAAGTCACTTCAAAACCTTCACGCTCTAATTGGCGGCAGGTATCTAAAACGGCTTTATGTTCCGTTTTACAGGTAATAATGTGGTTGCCTTTCTTTTTATAGAAATTAGCAGCGCCTTTAATCGCTAAGTTATCAGACTCAGTTGCGCCTGAAGTAAACACGATTTCACGTGGGTCAGCGCCCACTAATTCGGCGATTTGATTGCGAGCAATATCTACCGCTTCTTCCGCTTGCCAGCCGAAACGATGAGAACGGGACGCTGGGTTACCAAAGTTCCCATCCATTGTTAAACATTGCATCATTTTTTCAGCCACACGCGGGTCAACCGGTGTTGTTGCTGAATAATCAAGATAAATTGGTAATTTCATTGCTCACTTACTCCAAAGGACAAGGTAACTTGCCTTTAATTTTTAAAGATACAAATGGCGGAAATTAGCTCTTCGTCTAACAACTCACCGAGGTGTACCGACTGCAATTTTTTTAATATTTTTAAGCACGTACATTGATAATCGATTCAGGTGTAATCCCATTAGGCATGGTTTTACGCTGTTCGTTATCTTGTCTATCAGCAACAACCATGACTTCTTGGTTTTTAACCAGTTCATCAAGGCTAATGCTGCTAAGGAAACTTGTAATTCTATCGCTTAAATCACGCCATAATGCGTGAGTTAAGCAGCGGTCGCCATTTTGGCAACCTTCTTTATTACCCTGACAGCGGGTGGCGTCAACAGATTCATCTACCGCAGCGATTACTTCAGCAACAAAGATTTGGTCTGCGTCTCTACCAAGCAAATAACCACCGCCTGGACCGCGCACACTCGAAACCAACTCGTTTTTACGTAAACGAGAAAAAAGTTGCTCAAGATAAGAGAGGGAAATCCCCTGACGTTCAGAAATATCAGCTAAAGGCACTGGACCTGACTGAGAGTGTAATGCGACATCTAACATCGCAGTTACTGCGTAACGCCCTTTGGAAGTGAGTCTCATAACATATTACTCCATGGTAAATTATGGTCAGATTGTGACATTCCTGAGTAATTTAGTCAACTATTTACCTGACTAATTTACTCAAGTATTATTTGCCTGTTTTTACCGTGGATTTCGCCTCACTTTTTCGCCCATTTTTCCATTGACGTTAAAATACCCCGCAGGATATGTAACTCTTGGGTTTCAATATGTGCACGTGTGAATAACCGACGTAACTTATTCATAATTAAGCCAGGGTGTGCTTTACGAATAAAACCCGATTCATTCAACACGCTTTCAAGGTGAACATAAAAACGCTCAACGTCTTCTGATGGCGGGTATTCTACCTCATCATCTGTTGAAATTACCGTATTTTTTTCATCCATTGAAAGATACGCCATGCGTATCTCATAACTCACCAGTTGAACCGCCATCGCTAAATTCAAAGAGCCGTATTCTGGGTTCGTGGGGATATATAAATGATACTGACATTTTTGTAGTTCTTCGTTGGTCAAACCCACTCGCTCGCGACCAAAAACGATAGCAACGGGAGATTCCTTCGATTGCTCTACAGATTTAACGCCACATTCACGCGGCTCAACCATTGGCCAAGATAAGGTGCGAGAACGAGCACTGGTGCCGATCACTAGCTTACAACCTTCTAAGGCTTCATCGAGGGTTTTAACGATTGTTGCATTACCAATAACATCACTCGCCCCCGCAGATAGCGCAATAGAGTGTGAGTCTGGTTCAACAAGAGGGTTAACAAGATAGAGATTAGAAAGCCCCATGGTTTTCATTGCACGGGCCGTTGAGCCCATATTACCAGTGTGTGAGGTCTCAACAAGAACAATACGGATATTATCTAACATGGTTTATACGTTTCATGAAAAAATTATCGCAATAGCTTAACACAAAATTGCTTATTGTGACGAACATCTATATACTTCGGCACTCAAGTTTTTCGTTCTTTAACATTCCAGTGGAAAAAGCCCATGCATCCGATGCTTAACATCGCCATACGTGCAGCACGTAAGGCCGGTAATCACATAGCTAAAAACTATGAAATGCCTAGCAATATCAAAGTCACTCAGAAAGGCACTAACGATTTCGTTACTAACGTTGACCATGAATCTGAGCAGCTAATTATTGAAATCATCCGCAAGTCATATCCAGACCACACGATTATCACTGAAGAAAGTGGTGAGTTAATTGGTAAAGATGATGATATTCAATGGGTAATCGATCCACTGGATGGCACTACCAACTTCACAAAACGCCTCCCTCATTTTTCTGTCTCTATCGCTGTACGCGTTAAAGGCCGTACAGAGGTTGCTGTTGTTTACGACCCAATGCGTAATGAATTATTTAGCGCAGTACGTGGACAAGGCGCTCAGCTTAACGGTTATCGTATTCGTATCGATGAAAAACGCGACCTTGATGGCGCTATCGTTGCGACAGGTTTCCCTTTCAAACAAAAACAACACGCTGCGGTATATATGAATATCATGACTGCAATGTTCGACAAATGTGCTGATTTCCGTCGTACGGGTTCTGCCGCATTAGACCTATGCTATGTTGCTTCCGGTCGTGTTGATGCATTCTTTGAAATTGGCTTAAAACCTTGGGACTTCTTAGGTGGTGAGCTGATCATGCGTGAAGCTGGCGGTATTATGACTGACTTTATTGGCGGCCATAATTACATCGCATCAGGTAACTTAGTCGCAGGTAGCCCACGCGTTGTTAGAGACATACTGTCTGTCATGAAAAATGAATTATCGGAATCATTAAAACGTTAATCCGGTAACTTATTGAATTTTCACACCCACACAATTCGACTGTTTTGTGTGGGTGTTTTTTACTGATTAAATGGCTTGATGTGTATTAAAATAAGATAACACCTTTAATTAGCTCACGGTTATTAATCACGTCTTGCTCATAACTATCACCAATAGAATTAAAATCAAATTGATGAGTTAGCATCATTTCACTCGCGAGTTTCCCTTCCGCCATCAACCTTGCAACTTTATTAAAATCTTCAAGCGTTGCATTACGACTTCCCATCATTGTTGTTTCTTTCTTATGAAAATCAGGGTCTGGAAACGATAAATTACCTTTAAATAACCCAACAAACACGATCAAACCGCCATGACGAATTAAATTCACTGCAGTGTTCATTGCGTGTTGGTTCCCCGTTGCATCAATGACTTTCTCTGCAAGCATGCCTGAAAAATGGCTTTCAATACTTGATAAGTAGTTTTCAGCCGCTGGGTCACACGTTTTTAAACCTAATACCTTTTCAACATGTTGGCGACGTGCCTCACTGGTATCAGCAACTAATACGTTAGCACCGTCCGCTTTGGCAATCGCAGCGACACCAAGCCCTATCGGACCCGCCCCTACGACTAAAACAGTATCTTGAGGCTTAACTTGTGCACGCCTCACGGCATGAGCACTAATCGAAAAAGGTTCAATTAACGCCCCGTCAATATCAGTAACGGTATCCGCAATGGCTAACACATTGTTTTGTGGGACGTTTAAGAACTCACAAAAACCACCATCCTCATGAACACCAATCACCGAAATTTTTTCACAGCAATTTGTTTTACCACTTTTGCAAGCCCCACACTCATAGCAAGCAACATAAGGCATCACGGCAACACGCTGCCCTACTCTCCATTGAGTGACATCAGAACCAACCTCACAAATAGTTCCAGAAATTTCATGGCCTAATACACGTGGATACTGGAAAAATGGCTGATTTCCTCCCCATGCGTGAATATCAGTTCCACATATTCCAACTGCATGTATTTTTATTTTTACGTGCCCAACTTGAGCTGTAGGTTCAGCGACTTCTTGGTAGACTAATTTTTTAGGTTCCTGGCAAATCAATTGTTTCATGTTTTCCTCCATCAATTTATCTGTCTTTTTTAATTTAAAAAACATAGACTAGATACTTAGCAACCAAATTTTGTGATTAAATGTTTTTAAATCGGTTTTAAATCGGTCTTTAAAGAATAAAAAACAGCTTAAGGGGCATTTAAATGGTAAGGAGTAAAAATATACGTTATGGGTCAATTAACGAATTTTTAGATGCGATTCATAAAAATTTATTAACGTCTCCCTTCCCATCACAATCTTCTTTAGCGGAAATGTTTAATATCAGTCGAACCACCGTTAGACATACCCTTGAATATTTACTAGAAAAGAAAATCATTGAAAAACAAGGGAATGAATACCATGTCATTCGCTATCCCAATAAAACTGATTTTTTCCCAGTTGAGTCAAGCCTTCCAGATCAACAAATCGTCTTATTCGAAAAAGCGTTTTACCAAATGATAAAACGCAAAGAGTTGATGCCTGGAGATACTTTTACTGAGTTACAATTGGCGAAAAAAAGCCATGTGAGCTCTAGCGTTGTCCGAGAGTTTTTAGTGGAGTTTTCTCGTTATGGGTTAATTAAAAACACCCACCGAGGAAATTGGCATATGATGAAGTTTTCACGTGAATATGCAGAAAAACTTTTTGAGTTCAGAGAATTACTGGAAACCAACGCCCTTACTCACTTTTTAAATTTACCCGCAGATGACCATCGTTGGATTTTAGCGAAAGAGCTATTACTCAAGCATAGAACACTGCGCGAAACGGTGACTATCAATTACCGCGACTTTTCCCAACTCGATTATGAGCTACATAGTCTTATTTTATCGGGTGCGAACAACCCATTTTTTAATCAGTCTCTTGAAATCATCACTGTGATATTTCACTTTCAATACCAGTGGGATGAATCTGACTTAAAAGAAAGAAATGTACTGGCAATTGAAGAACATATGACCATTTTAAGTGCTTTAATTAGCCGTAATGACATTGTTGCGATGAATGAACTTCGTCACCATTTAGATACCGCTAAACGAACGATGATCAATTCCATACAGCAAACGTATGAATAAATAGCACCAACATGCTAGGCCAATGGATGGCCAACAACAGCCTTTCATTTTCTCGATAATTATACACATCAAATAAAACCTGAATTTTTTAGTAAAAAAAACAACTTAATTATAAAATTATTATTATTCAAAATTATAACAACAAAAAATATTTGTTATTTTTCAATTAATTAAAATAAATATTTATTAAATACATTTAATCCATCAATAATTCATCTGTTTTTAACTGATAAAAAACACATTAAAAACATCAAAAAGCCATTCATTCCACAAAATTGATTCAATTAATAGCCCATAGAAAAAAATACTTCTAGTCTGAGTCAACACCAGATGATTAATACACATAATAACTAGAGGAATGGTCATGGATTACTTAAATCGACAGTCAATGGCTAACAAGCAATACCCAGAAAGAATTCTACAATTCGGAGAAGGTAATTTTCTACGTGCTTTTATCGACTGGATGGTTGACCAACTGAATGAAAAAACAGACTTCAATAGTGGTATTACTATTGTTAGGCCAATTGACTCATCACATCCCTCAATTAATCAACAAAATGGACTTTATACCGCCATCACCAGGGGAATTAATGAACAAAAACAAAGCGTTTCTAATATAAGAATAATTAATTCCGTTAATCGTGAAATACTTATTTACTCTGAATATGATAAATTTTTAAAGTGTGCAGAAAATCCTGACTTACAATGGGTATTCTCTAACACAACTGAAGCAGGGATCGTATATAAGCACGACGTACGCCTAGAAGATACACCGGCAAGTAGTTTCCCGGCTAAACTTACGCAATTTTTATTTCACCGCTTTCAATATTTTAATGGTGATAACAGTAAAGGGTTAATCATCATCCCATGTGAGTTAATTGACTATAATGGCGACAAGTTACAAGAATTTGTGAATAAACATGCGCAAGACTGGAAACTTCCCGCAGATTTTATTGCTTGGCTAAATGACAGTAATACGTTTTGTTCTACGTTAGTCGATAGAATTGTTACTGGCTATCCAAAAAATGAAATTGAAAAACTAGAAAAAGAATTAGGTTATAAAGACGATTTTCTCGTCACAGCTGAATATTTCTATTTGTTTGTCATTCAAGGACCAAAAGTATTAGAGCAAAAACTAAAACTAAATGAATTACCATTAAATATCAAAGTTGTCGACGATATAAAACCCTATAAAGAGCGTAAAGTGGCAATTTTGAATGGTGCACACACTGCGATGGTCCCCGTTGCTTACTTAGCAGGCATTAGAACTGTTCGTGATGTCACTACCAACCCCATTTTCTTATCTTTCATTAAAGATTTAATTGATAATGAAGTTATTCCTGTTTTATCTCAAAGCCCTTCGGAGCTCGCAGCTTTTGCTTCCGCAGTGATTGACCGTTTTAATAACCCATATATAGAACATGAATTAATCTCAATTTCGCTTAACTCACTAACTAAATTTAAAACTCGCTTATTACCCCAATTAATCTCTTACGTTAATCAATACAATAAAATCCCTTATTGCATTTCATTTTCACTTGCTGCGTTGATTGTTTTCTACCGAGGAGAGCAGGCTGGGAAAATCATTCCTTTAAATGATGATGATTATTTACTGGAACGCTTTAAAGCTTGGAATGAACTCTATGACTCAAATGTAAAACAACTTACTGAAAATGTGCTAGCGATGTCTGATTTATGGGGATTAGACCTCAACGAAATACCGAAATTACAGGATGATGTGAGCCAGAAAGTTACTGAAATTCTGAGTAATGGTACAGAATCAATGCTACGCAAAAAATACGTTTGTTAGAAAGAAATAATAAATACTTAAAACAATAAATCCCCCTACAGGAGATACATTTATGAAACTGAGCACATTAAACGGAAAAACACTTCTTAGCTTAACACTCAGCACAATGCTATTAATGGGCAGCATGACAGGAGCAGCATTTGCAGATGCTAAATATAAGCTAAAAGTTGCTTATGAAAATAACCCCGGAGAGCCATTTGACTTAGCTATCCACGAATGGGCAAAAAAATTCAATGAAAAAACCAATGGTGAAGGTGAATTAATCCCTTATCCAAGTTCGCAATTAGGTTCTAAAAAAGATGTCATCGAACAAATGAAGTTAGGTAGCCCATTAATTACTTTAGCGGATGGTGCCTTCTTCTCTGATTATGTACCTGATTACGGCATTATGTTTGGACCATATTTAGGGCTATCTTATAAAGATATTTTTAAATTGAACGCCTCGCCTTGGTATGGTTCTTTAGAACAACAATTAGATAAAAAAGGCCTTCATGTCGTTTCTAAAGATTGGCTATATGGTTCACGCCATATTTTAGCCAATAAAATGATCCAAACCCCAGATGACCTAAAAGGTTTAAAAATTCGCGTTCCCAATAATAAAATTCAAATTAAAGGTTTAGAGGCAATGGGTGCCACACCCACACCATTACCTTTAGCTGAAGTTTATACTGCACTTAATCTTAAAATTATTGATGGCGCAGAAAACCCAATCCCAGTGCTATATGGGCAAAAACACCATGAAGCAGCTAAGTTCTTGATCCTAACGGGCCATGTAGAGAACGTGACCAACTTAGTCATGGGCAGTAAAACTTATGATAAATTACCCGAAAATATTCAACAGGCTTTAGTTGAATCAGGCAATGAAGCTGGGCAATTCTTAACAGATCTAGTCCTACAACAAGAAAAAGAAATTATTGAAAAAATGAAAAGTGAAGGCGTCACGGTTGTTGAAGTAGATAGAGCGCTCTTCAAAGAAAAATCTAAACCTTTCTATAATGAGTTCCCTGAATGGTCTGCGAACTTATATCAACAAACTCAAGATATTATTAATAATTAACCCTATGACTTGGCGGTACTCACCGCCAATATTTTAACAACACAAACGGTTAACTATTGTTCTCGCAAGGATCTTTTATGTTTAAATTTCTGGGGAAATTAAGTGATATAGTGGCATCACTTGCCGTTGCCGCTATTGTCATTATTACTATTCTTGCTGTATTCATGCGCTGGCTTCTTAATGACCCTTTAATGTGGAGTGAGGAAGTTTTAATCATTTGCTACATTTGGTTGGTGATGATTGGTGCAGCATCCGCTGCGGGTAAAAGAATGCATGTCAGTATTGATGCAATTACCTCTTTATTTCCTGAAAAAGTACAATTAGCTATCGCGGTTATCACTCATATTATGGCCATTATTGCTTTATCAATTTTTGGCTATCTTGGATATGAACTCTCGATTATCGCAGAAGATAAAATAACACCAATTATTGGTGTTTCTTATTACTATATCGACCTTTCTGTTCCTATTGGTGCATCCATCATGGTGTTATTTTCTATTCAACATTTACTGGAAGACATGAGTAAATTAATAAAAGGAGATAAACCATGTCAGTAGTTATCGCCTGTATCGTATTAATATTTTGCTTTTTAATTAATGTTCCTATTTTTTTAAGTGTGCTTATTGCATTGCTCACTTATTTCTTTTCTGTCGGTGATATCTCTCCTCTTATTGCCGTGCAGCGCATTATTGGGGCAGGAGAAAATGTCACATTACTCGCAATCCCTTTTTTCATTCTGTTAGGTAACCTTTTGAATTACACCGGTATCACTAGCCGAATGTTAAAATTTACTGGCACACTGTCTGGTCACTATCCAGGGGGACTTGCCCAATCTAACGTATTATTAAGTACAATGATGGGTGGGCTTTCTGCATCTAACCTTGCTGACTGTGCAATGTTATCTAAAATGCTAGTGCCCGAGATGACCAAATTAGGTTATGGGAAAAGCTTCTCTGCCGCTGTTACCGCTGCAGGGTCATTAATAACACCTATTATTCCACCCGGTATTGCATTAATCATCTATGGATTTGTTGCTGATGTTTCTATTGGCAAAATGTTCATGGCCGCGATCATTCCAGGTTTAATGTGCTGCGTTGCTTTAATGTTTGCCATTTATCTTATTGCAAAAAAACGTGGATACAAACCTGCTAGAGATAAAGCTCCTACATTTGCTGAAGTTTACCAAACAGGTAAAGGGGCGATGTCTGCTTTCCTTTTAGTGCTTGTTATTATTGGTGGAATTCGCTTTGGGATCTTTACACCGACCGAAGCGGGTGCGATAGCTGTACTTTACGTTATTATAATTGGTACTTTCTTTTATCGCGAAATGAAGTTAAAAGACATTGCCGCCTCATTTTTAGAAACAGCGCGTTCTACAGCAAGTATTATGTTGATTATCATGACTTGTTCTGCACTAGCTTGGGTATTGACGAATGAGCAAGTGGCACAAGATGTCGCCAAAATGATGACCAATTTCTCTGACAATCCATATGTTTTCTTAATGATTGTCAATGCTGTGCTCTTAATTTTAGGTATGTTTATTGAAGGTAATGCCGCAATTATTGTTCTTGTTCCATTATTAATGCCTACGGTAAAACTTTTAGGAATTGACCCTATCCATTTTGGTATTGTCATGATCCTTAATTTAGCTATCGGCTGTTTAACACCGCCAATGGGAACAGTCATGTTTGTTGCCACATCGATTACTGGTGTACGTATTTCTGATTTTATTCGTGAAGTTATGCCATTATTCTTAACATTAATTATCGTATTACTCTTAGTTACTTTTATGCCTGTATTTACGACCTTCCTGCCAAGCTTATAAGATAAGATTATATCTCAATGGCAAGTCATTAACTATGACTTGCCATTTTATTATCAATTAATTTTTTATAAATTAAATTTTATTTGATTCCACAAATTAATGTAACTTTTGTTTATTGTTAAGTTAATTTACCTTTATCCTTGTCACAATAACATGCACAACAAAAAATACTCAAAAAGATAAACTACTGATCACTAAAAAACTACACTTATTACGAGTCACATTGAAATAATTAGAAAAACAATATCACATTAAATTCATATATATAAAAAAGACATTAATCTCATTAAATATTTTTTTGACTTTTAATTTGAAAAAAATATATTTTATATCTAGCATAAAATAACACAGCTAATTTACATTTGGCTGTTAATCAAAGTTATATCACTTTATTTTACTTTGACCTTATGGGGTTAATTATGTCTAGATATATACTACCTCTGTCTTTACTTTCGTTATCTGTTATATCAGGTTCAGCACTTGCAATAACTAATAGTGCTGGAGGAATTATTTCAATTTCTGGAGCAATAAGCGATACAACTTGTACTATTAATGGCGGAAATAGTGCCGATATGACTGTTGTTCTTGACCCAATAACCGTAACAGATGCAGGGACCACTGCTGCGACGGTTATTTCTAAAAATCAAAAACAATTTTCTTTAACTTTCTCTGATTGCGCACCTGCGAGCACTCCTGTAAGTAATCTGAAATTACACTTTTATTCATCAAGTAATATTTCCCCTTCCGGTTTGTATTTAGTGAATACTTCCGTCAATGAAAATGATGCTTCCGTTGCTAAAAATGTTGGATTTAGTTTATCTAAAACCAGCACTCCAACAACCGCAATTCCACTCAATGTGGCCTTTGATACTAACCTTACAGGGGCTGACACTGGTGGTGCAACAGGAGCTACACTCAATTTAATTGCCAGTTATTATAAAACTAATGCAACTGCTGCCAAAGTCGGTCTTTTGCAATCAAATGTAATATATACAGTTTCCTATTTATAATTATGACTTAGCCAGGCTTTTATTAGCCTGGCTTTAAATGGATACTATTATGAAAACTCTAGTTTTATTACTCACTATTTTATTTTCGAGCTCAACATTTTCTAATATTATTATTACAGGCACTCGAATTATATATCCTGATGACGCTGATAGTATTACTGTACAATTAACCAATAATAGCAAAACATCGTCTCTTGTTCAGTCATGGATTGATAACGGTGATGAAAATTCCACACCTGAGAATTCTGAAGCGCCTTTTTATTTATCCCCTCCTATTGTTAAAATTGAAGGTTTACAAGGTCAGCAATTAAAAATAAAAAAAATACCCGGAAAACTTCCTGACAATGTTGAAAGTGTATTTTTCTTAAATGTTTTAGATATTCCTAAAACTCCAGAATCTGCTAAAGGCAAGAATGCAATTCAGCTAGCCACACGCTCACGAATTAAAATTTTTTATCGTCCTATTGGGCTAACCGAATCCTCCGATGAAATAATTAATCATGCGAGCTACCAGATTAAAAATAATAACATATTAGTTAAAAATAACTCGCAATACCATTTAACTATTGCAGCTATCACACCATCGGACGATAAAAATAATTCATTAATTGATTCTGCGATGATTGCCCCTATGTCTGAAAAAGAATTACCTATTAAAGGAACAATGAAAAGCCACGATCTTATTTTAATGTATGTGGATGACTATGGTGTTTTCAAATCTAAAAACATTAAACTTTAATAGAAGAAATCATCGTGAAAAAAGAAAACTATCTCTACCTCCTAATCTTAATAGGACTACAAAGTTATCAAAAGAACTCAATAGCGGACGAGTTTGAGACTTCCCTATTGGTAGGTAAATCTGCACAAGGAGATATTTCACGATTCTATACCGACAGTAAAATTCCATCAGGTAAACAATTAGCCGAGCTTTATGTAAATAATAGTTGGAAAGGCCAATTTGAAATTGATATCAATAATGATGGTAAACTGATTAGCCTTGCTGCTGATGATGTGCAGAAATTAAACCTGAATTTATCTTCTGAGGTGATTGAACAAACCAAACAACAGCCATTTATTCCTATTGATGATTTAGTGGCCAATATAAAATATAAATTCAATATCAACGACCTACGACTCGATATTACCGTCCCTCAAGTCGCTCTGAAACAACTCGAAGCTAACTATATTGACCCCAGTCTCTGGAATTATGGCGAACCTGCAATTATTTTTTCTTATAATACAAATTATTATAGTTACAAAGAGAAAAAAAACTCTAAAACCAGCAGTGACAATTTTTTTGCTACCTTAAATTCAGGCGTTAATTTAGGCGCTTGGCAATTTAGAGATGAATCCAGCTATCGACATAGCTCTCATAGTAGCCAAAAATGGAAAAACAATACCCGTTATATTTATCGTCCTCTTAGTGCAATCAAATCCGGGTTGAAATTAGGTGATTTTTATACACCCGCAGCCCTATTTAATAGTATTCGAGTTCGAGGGATTGCATTGGCAACAGAAGCTAGTATGTTGCCAAATTCAAGTCAAAATTTTGTACCTATTATACGCGGTGTCGCTCAAACAAATGCCTTAGTCAGCGTGTACCAAAATAATAATCTGGTTTATCAAGAAAGCGTTCCCCCTGGTGAGTTTGCATTTAATGACCTTCAGCCTAGTGCTGGTGGAGGTGACTTATTCGTCGTTGTCCAAGAAGCTGATGGAAGGCAAGAAACCTTTACTGTGCCCTATTCTGCTGTACCTGACATGCTCAAACAGGGCGTTTATAATTACAGCCTCATTGCTGGGCAAACTAAAATTGACAATACCCATTATCAACCCAAATTTACTCAAGGTGAGTTTCACTATGGGTTAAATAATTTAGTGACGCTTTATGCAGGAATGCTATTTAGCGAAAAATACTATTCTGGCGTTATAGGGAGTGGTTGGAATTTTAGTTTTGGAGCCATTTCAGCTGACATTACGCAAGCAAATACTAAATTGGATTCAGGAAATCACAGTGGGCAAAGCTACCGCCTGACTTATAACAAATATATTAATGCAACATCGACCAATTTAACCTTGGCGTCATATCGTTATTCCACAAGTGGTTACTATAGCTTTATTGATGCCATTTATTCCCAAGATAATTATCGCGCTTGGAAAGCTTATCAAGACCAGTTATCAGAAAAACTCGGCAATAATATTCCACCTGAGCTTTCACTCACTAATTATGACGCTTTACGTGGTTCACGTGCTAAAAATACATTTACGTTGAATTTAAACCAACAATTAGCTGATGGTTATGGTTCGGTATTCATATCGGGTACACACCGTGATTATTGGAATGCAAACGGTAATAGCCGTGAATATCAAGCCGGTTACGCAAACAATTATAACGATATTTCCTATAGTGTGTCTGTTTCACGTGTTCGCAATTACGACAGCGAAGAAGAAACTCGTATTTATGCCAACTTTAGTATTCCTTTTTCTTTATTTGAAAAACGCGCCAATATTAGTATGGGAAGCTATTTCACCGACTCTCGTTATCAACAAACTACGCTGAGTGTCAGTGGTATTGCAGGTAAAAATGACCAAGTCAATTATACGTTAACTGCAACGAACCAAAGCGGTGGTAATAACTTAGTTGGTGGGAACGTCAGCTATCAGCTTCCCTCTAGCACACTTTCAGGATCTTACACAGAGGCCAATAATTACCGCCAAACGGGTTTAGGCGCCAAAGGAACTCTGGTTGCTATTCCTGGACATATTGTTTTTTCAGGAGAAACAGGACAGACCTACACCATCATTGATGCACCAATGGCCAGTGACATGATGGTCAATGCCGATAAAACTACCTTAACTAATCAACAAGGTGTTGTTTTAGTCGCTAACTCCACCCCCTATAGAACCAATACCTATACCTTGACAGATACAGAGAAAACCGCAGGCGCTGAGGTGCTCGGTAATATGGCTAATGTAAGTCCATATCAAGGGGCGGTAAGTTACATCAAACTCGAAACTGATACTCGACAAACTTATATCATCCGTGGCGCTCTTGCTAATGGCGATAGCTTACCTTTTGGAACAGAAATCACAGATGCTAAACAACAGAGTATTGGTTATGTCGGTCAATCTGGCGTGATGTATATCAAAAGTGAGCAATTACCGGTGGCATTGCACATAAAGCTTAAAGGGAAACAGACATGTGTTATCGAGCCGCTACTCAACACGATGGATAAGAACAAAAACCTCTGTCGATAAAGGAAAATATGATGAAAAAAATCACTTTAGCACTGATGCTTTCCAGTATATTGGCTTACAGCCAGTATTCCTCAGCGCATTGTAGACAAACTTCTACCGTGACGGCTCCCGCTCTTACTTTTGATTTATCGACAGAGCTCACTAGTACATCGACTCAAGTTAGTAAAAATAGTAGAACCATCTACCCTGGAACTTTTACCTGTACTGCAAGAGGGATACTTTTTCCTAACTCTATTGGTATCGCATCTCCTTTCCAAGGTAGAACCGCCACTATTGGTTTTAATGGTGGAAAGCAGTTTGTCTCAATTACAGTCACTGCATTAGAAAAAGATAGGGTTATCGGCCTTACGGAAGGTGTACATCAAGGTAGTGAACTCGATACAAATTTTACCGTTCAATTTAATTTGCTTGCGACTAAACCCGGAACCAACTATGTCGAAGTATCAGGAAGCACCGCCACAGTTACCCCTATTGTACTCGCCTCTGATGCATCCAGCTTGGGAATTCTACAGTGGTTATTAGATATTGTAGTCAAATTAGTCACTTTTCTGTTAACGCTACAATGGCCAACCAGTGCCGATGATATCTACTTACAAACAATTACCTTAACTTATAATCCAATCCTCACTACCTGTAATTTTGTTAACCAAGGTTTAGTCGTTTCGCTACCCCCAGTAAGCATCAATGCAGTGAAAACTGCAACCAGAGCGGGCTACACGCCATTCACACTTAATTTTACTTGCCAAGACTTTTTAGCAGGCGGTAATGCTTCTCGTGATGTATCTATTTTTTTATCCAGTAGCAATTTGCTCTCAAATGATAAAGCAACATTGAATAATACCATTAGCCAAGGCGCTAAAGGCGTTGGCTTCCGATTAGTTAGCGCAAGTAATCTCAATACACCGTTAGTGCTTTCAGATAGTGTGGCAGCTAAAAATGGAGCGACAAATATTTTTTCTGTCCTCAAGGGAAATCCAATCTCCCCTTCTTTTTCAGTAAATTTAGGGGCTTATTACCATGCATACAACACAAATAGTGTCACTCAAGGGCAAGTCTCAAGTACGGCAACAATTGTGATGTCATATAATTAACAAGGAAAATACCATGGTGGGATTCATTAAAATTACAGGGTTCGCTACATTACTATTTTTTAGCTTCGAAACAAGTGCAAGTCTTGTTTTACAAGGAACACGAATTATTTTTCCTAGTGATAAAAAGTCCGTCGGAATTCAACTTACTAATTACAGTGAACAAGCCACATTAACTCAAAGCTGGGTGGATGAAGGTAATCCGGACTCGACACCAGAAACGACGAACGCACTATTTATTGTAACGCCCCCCGTCACTAAAATCGCAGCAAATGACGGAGTTCAATTACAAATACGTTTTATTGGTGACAAACTCCCTACGAATAAAGAGTCTGTATTTTATTTAAATGTATTAGACATTGCGCCAAAGCCAAAACAAATAAATAGTGCCAATATGCTACAGTTTGCCATTCAAACACGAATTAAAGTTTTTTATCGCCCTACAAACCTCACAGAAAAGCCAAACAATGTCATCAAAAACATCCAATTTCATTTAGCTAAAGACGGTATTGTCGTCAACAACCCGACCCCTTATTTTTTAAATATTGCCAATATCTATCTGGCTAATAATAAAAGTCGTTCTATTGCAAAAAGCTCGATGGTAGAGCCATTTTCATCACAAACTTACTTTTCAACCGCTGATATTAATCACGGAGAAAATATAACAATGATTTATATTGATGACACTGGAAAACAAATTCAATACCAAACCAAGCTATAAAATAGGTTTAACACCTTTCATAGCTTGATTGGTGATTTTAGGATTGAGCGGTAACTTTAGGCCGAATAAATAATGCAGGAACAGCAAGAAGCGCCATTAAATAAAAAACTACGCCATGATGAGCAGGTACTCGTTCATAAATGTATCCGACAATAATAGTCAGTACAGCTAACCCACCACCAGTTGCAAGTGCAGAGTAAACACCTTGTAATGGGATAATTTCATTTTCTTTTCTTGCACTTATAAAACGCATTGCCGCTAAGTGGCAAACCGTAAAAGTACCACTGTGCAGGATTTGCACCACAATTAACACCGGTAATGCCGTAAACGCGCCCATCAAGCCCCAGCGAATAATTCCACAAAAGGCTGATAACAGCAGTAAATTGCGAGCACTCCAACGCCTAAATAAACGGTGGCTTAACATAAATACAATGACTTCAGCAACGACACCGAGCGACCATAAATTACCAATCACTAAGTCTGAATAGCCAGCTTCTTTCCAAAATAGGGAAGCAAAGCCATAATAAGCCGCGTGAGCCCCTTGCAGTAACGTGACACAGATGAGAAACCTAACGACGTTTTTGTCTGCTATCAATTGTTTAAATGTAACCTTATTACCGCCATCCGCTTTCGCCGCCCCCATTGGCATAATTGCTGGCTTCAGCATTGCGCCTAGTAATAATGCTAAACAGCTTACTATCAAGGCCATCATGATGGCTTTATTACCCCAAACACCAGCTAAATACCCCATCAATGAGGAGCCAATAATGAAGGCTATCGACCCCCAGACGCGAATTTTGCCGTAGTCAAAGGTAAATTGTTTTTGCCATGCCCCCGCCAGAGAGTCTCCCAGTGGAACCATCGGCGCAAAGAATAGGTTAAACCCAATCATCACAAATAATAGCCATGCCCAGTGAGACCCCAGAGCAAAGCCAACAGAGAAAATGAGCGAAAGCCCAGCAAGTAAGCGTAGAGCCGTGATCAACTTCGAGGGCTCTTTAACTAAAGGAGTAATAAACATCGCGCCAAGGAAACGGGCTGCTAGCCCAACCCCTAACAAAACGCCAATCATTTCTGCATCAATTCCCTCACCTTGTAGCCAAACTGACCAAAATGGTAAGAAAATACTGTAGGCAAAAAAGTAGGTAAAATAATCAATAGCTAGCCAACGCGTTGATGGAATGACCATCACTCCTCCGTTTTTTCAATGCAAAAAACCCGCTCATACATGCATGTAGAAGCGGGTTTAGGTAATTAATATTACGTTATGTTATGCGTAAACTGGGTGTTTTTTGCAAATTGCTAATACTTTTTGCTTCACGCTCTCAATGGTCGCTTCGTCATTGAGGTTGTCTAGAATATCACACATCCAGCCAGCTAGCTCACCCGCTTCTGCTTCTTTGAAGCCACGGCGCGTAATCGCAGGAGAACCAATTCGTACACCAGACGTTACAAATGGGCTCTTAGGGTCGTTCGGTACACTGTTTTTGTTAACAGTGATATTCGCACGGCCAAGTGCTGCATCTGCATCTTTACCAGTGATGTCTTTATCAACTAAATCAACTAAGAATAAGTGGTTTTCAGTACCGCCAGATACCACTTTATAGCCACGTTTTTGGAAAACATCGACCATCGCCTTCGCATTCTTAGCAACTTGCTGTTGATAAACTTTAAACTCAGGTTCCATCGCTTCTTTCAGAGCAACCGCTTTACCTGCAATAACATGCATTAAAGGGCCACCTTGAGAACCAGGGAACACTGCTGAATTGATTTTTTTGTATAATTCTTCGTCACCACCTTTAGCTAAAATTAATCCACCACGTGGACCCGCTAAAGTTTTATGTGTCGTTGTCGTCACAACATGTGCGTGAGGCACTGGGTTTGGATAAACACCCGCAGCAATCAAACCTGCAACGTGAGCCATATCAACAAACAGGTAAGCACCAATGCTGTCTGCGATTTCACGCATTTTTGCCCAATCAACCACACCTGAGTACGCAGAGAAACCACCGATAATCATTTTTGGTTTGTGTTTTTCCGCTTGCGCTTTGATATCGTCGTAGTCAATTTTACCGCTTTCATCGATACCATAAGGTACGATGTTATACAGTTTACCAGAGAAGTTAACTGGTGAACCGTGGGTTAAGTGGCCACCATGTGCAAGGTTCATCCCCAGAACGGTGTCGCCTGGTTGTAATAACGCCATATAAACTGCAGCGTTAGCTTGTGAACCTGAGTGTGGTTGTACGTTTGCGTAGTCAGCACCAAATAGCTCTTTTGCACGGTCAATCGCTAATTGCTCGACCACATCAACATGCTCACAACCGCCATAGTAGCGTTTGCCTGGGTAACCTTCTGCATATTTATTGGTTAGCTGAGAACCTTGAGCCTGCATGACTCGTGGACTGGTATAGTTTTCAGAAGCAATTAATTCAATATGTTCTTCTTGACGTTGTACTTCTTGCTCCATTGCTTCCCATAATTTTGGATCGTAGTCAGCAATATTCATTTCACGCTTTAACATTCGCTTCTCCTGCCTCAGCAATTCAATAGGTTGAAAATCGATTCATCGCAATGACACACAGTGTAAACTCTTTTTCACTCTTGAGATAGCCCTAAAGAAAAAATATACGCAAACGATTGCATTAATTTTTTTCACTTCATTTGCTTCTGAAGGCTTCATTATAAAATAGCCCAAATTTTAATTTTTGACGGACAAACCTCCAGATTTGTAATCCCCTTCTCATTATGTGCCTAAATTCACCCTATTTTCCCGGTTTGAGTCTTTACATAAACCCTTAAATATTATAAGTTGTATTTAAAATGCATCTTTATAAATCGCCTTCATGGATCTCAAAAAATAGAGGTTAACTGAGATGAAATAATATTATCTCACTGATGTACAAAGAGATATTTTTGATATTACAAAAAATAGCTTTTTACCTTAACGATAACGAGAACATGAAAATAATTCAGGAGCACCTGTATGCTAGATAGCCAAACCATCGCCATTGTTAAATCCACCATTCCTGCCATTGCTGAAACAGGGCCAAAACTGACCGCACATTTTTATGATAGGATGTTTAAACAGCATCCTGAGTTAAAAGATATTTTTAACATGACTCACCAAATGAATGGGGACCAACGTGAAGCCCTTTTCAATGCTATCTGCGCATATGCTGTGCATATTGAAACTCCTGAAGCTCTCATTTCAGCTGTCGAAAAAATCGCCCAAAAGCATGTAAGCTTAAATATTAAACCTGAGCACTATCCTATTGTCGGGGAAAACTTACTCGCGGCTATTGATGAACTCCTTAACCCAGGCCAAGAGGTGCTTGATGCATGGGGAAGAGCTTACGGTGTTTTAGCCGATATTTTTATTGGTAGAGAAGCTGCGATTTACCAAGAAAATGCAGATAAAAATGGGGGTTGGGAAGGCTTACGTGAATTTAAATTAGCGCAAAAACAGTCACAAAGTGATGTGATCACAAGTTTTGAATTTGTTCCTGTCGATGGGCAACCTGTCGCTGATTACCGCCCAGGCCAATATATCACGATTTATGTCAACAACCCGGGATTTGAAAACCAAGAAATCCGCCAATACTCACTGACTACTGCCCCTAATGGTCGTAGCTACCGTATCGCGGTAAAACGTGAAGACCAAGGCGCCGTTTCTAATTTCTTACATCAACAGTTAAATGAAGGTGACAGCGTGCATCTCGCACCTCCATGTGGGGATTTCTTTATCGATGTTGATAATACAACGCCTGTTACGCTAATTTCGGCAGGGGTTGGCTTAACCCCAATGTTAAGTATGTTAAATCATCTAACAGAACAAGCTCACAGCGCACAAGTAAATTGGTTCCATGCCGCTGAGAATGGTGCAGTTCATGCCTTCAGGCACGAGATTCAACAACTACTAGCAAAACAGCAAATTAGCCAATCTGCGATTTGGTTTAATCAACCAAGAGAGGAAGATCGCCTCGGGTTTGATTACCAATATGAAGGTTTAATGAATTTAGAATTGGTACGTGAATGGATTGAGCAACCGAATATGCAGTTCTATTTCTGTGGCCCTGTTGGTTTTATGCAGCACGTAGGTAAGCAGTTAATTGCAATGGGTGTCGATGCCGATGCGATTCACTATGAATGTTTTGGACCACACAAGGTATTGCCCCTCAATTAATGCACAAAAAAATGCTCTTCTGTTTAGGAGAGCATTCTATGAAACATATTAACTGAAGAAAATTGGTTAAATAGTTAAATGTTCGTAGTTTTCTAATTTAGCGGTAACGGGCTCGCATAATAAATACGCAATTCTAATCCCATTCCTGTGTATTTTCCGTTACCGCATTTTCATATCAACTTAAATTGACTAAATCGCTTCTTCGTCTTGCTCACCAGTACGAATACGGATCACGCGGGCGACATCATAAACAAAGATCTTCCCATCACCGATTTTACCTGTTTGTGCCGTTTGCATAATGGTTTCGACACAGTTTTCAACAATGTCATCAGGGACAACAATTTCAATTTTTACCTTAGGTAAAAAATCGACCATATACTCTGCACCGCGGTAAAGTTCAGTATGCCCTTTTTGACGACCAAAACCTTTCACTTCAGTTACGGTCATTCCTGTAATACCGACTTCTGCCAACGCTTCACGGACATCATCAAGTTTGAATGGCTTTATAATTGCATCAATTTTTTTCATAAATAATTCCTGTTATGACCAGTTTTTACGGCCAAAACCTGAGGTGATCGGATAGCGGCGATCTTTGCCAAAATTACGCATCGTAATACGTGGCCCAACAGGAGCCTGACGACGTTTATATTCATTAATATCGACAAGACGCACAACTTTGCGTACTACGTCTTTATCGAAACCAAGTTTGATTAGGTCATTCACTGACAAGTCTTTTTCCACATAACCTTCTAATAAGGCGTCTAGCACATCATAAGGTGGTAAACTGTCTTGATCTAATTGGCCTGGCGCAAGTTCTGCTGATGGCGGCCTATCAATCACACGTTGTGGGATTGCAGGAGATAATGTATTACGGTATTTAGCCAACTCAAAGACAAGGGTTTTAGGCACATCTTTTAACACATCAAACCCACCCGCCATATCACCATAAAGCGTTGAGTAACCGACTGCTGACTCACTCTTATTACTGGTAGTCAGCACTAAGCGACGGCGTTTATTCGACATCGCCATTAAAATAACCGCTCGGCACCGTGCTTGTAAGTTTTCTTCAGTTGTATCAACCGCAGTCCCTTCAAACATAGGCGTTAACTGCGCCATAAATGCATCAAACATCGGCTCGATAGATACGATATCAAACTCAACACCAAGCAAATCAGCTTGTTCTTTAGCGTCGTGAATACTCATTTCAGAGGTATAACGGAATGGCATCATCACTGCTTGCACATGCTCTTTCCCTATTGCATCAACAGCAATAGCCACTGTCAGCCCTGAGTCAATACCCCCTGATAGCCCTAAAATAGCCCCATTAAAACCATTTTTATTGATGTAGTCACGAGTTGACATGACTAAGGCTTGGTATACCTGTGCAACAGGGTCATTTTCAATAAATACACTACCTTCGCTCACCAGTGCAAGTTCATCAAATTGCACTGTAATAACCTGCTCTTTAAACTCTTCCAATTTAAAGGTTTGCTTGCCTTTGTTTGCAATGATTTTTGAGCCGCCATCAAACACCAATTCATCTTGCCCACCCACTTGGTTGAGATACACAATTGGCATATGAGTGCGTTTACAATGTTCGACTAATAAATCGGTTCGAATATGTTCTTTATTAATGTCATAAGGAGATGCATTGATTGTCAATAATATTTCAGCGCCAGCCCCTTTGGCTGCATCTACCGGCTCGTCATACCAAATATCTTCACAAATCAATAAGCCAAGCTGATAGCCTTTAAATTCAACGACACAGGTTTTTTCATCTGCGGTAAAATAACGAGGCTCATCAAACACACCATAATTGGGTAGCTCTTGTTTAAAATAACGTGCGTGCAGTTTACCTTGGTAGAAAAATGATAATGCATTATAGATATCATCCCCTTCATACCATGGGTGACCAACGATAATCGCTGTCTCTGAGCTTGCTTTTTGTAACCGTTCTAATTGTGCGACGCAACGATCTTCAAAATCGCCACGAAAAATCAAATCTTCTGGTGGGTAGCCTGTCAAAGACAGTTCTGAAAACATGACAATATCTGTGTTTGGTGCTTGTTCACTCACAACTTGCAACATGCGTTCGCAGTTGCCTTCGATGTCACCGACTAACCAATTAAGTTGTGCTAGTGAAATATTAAGCTTACGGCTCATAAGGTGTTTTTTCTCCCGGAGCGTGAATATGAATTGCCTTATTCCACATAATGTAATCGATAACAACCATGTGGTAAATAATTCTTATTTATTCTTTGAAATCATTGGCTTCTAAATCATGGCGGCCAAGTAATTTATAAAATTCTGTACGGTTTCGTCCTGCCATTCGAGCTGCTTGGGTGACATTTCCCTTCGTCATTTGTAATAACTTACGTAAATAATTCAATTCAAATTGATTACGTGCTTCAACGAATGTCGGCAAGGCCGTATTTTCACCTTGCAGGGCTTGGCTAACCAACGCTTCACTGATAACTGGGGACGTAGTTAATGCAACACACTGTTCAATAACATTCACTAATTGGCGGACATTACCCGGCCAGCTCGCTGTTATTAAGCATTTCATTGCATCACTGGAAAAACTGCGTACGAAAGGTTTATGTCGTGATGCAGATTCACGTAATAAGTGATTAGCTAATAAAGGAATATCTTCTGAACGCTCATTTAACGCAGGAATACGTAAATTAACCACATTCAGGCGATAGTAGAGGTCTTCACGAAACTCATTTTTTTCCATCGCTTTAGGAAGATTACGGTGAGTTGCAGACAAAATACGCACGTCAATGTCTAAATCGCGGTTACTGCCTAAAGGACGAACTTTGCGCTCTTGCAATACCCGCAATAATTTAACCTGCAATGGCATTGGCATATCGCCAATTTCATCTAAAAATAACGTACCACCACTGGCTGCAAAGAATAACCCTTCGCGGTTACTGACTGCACCGGTAAAAGCCCCTTTCGCATGGCCAAATAATTCAGACTCTAATAATTGTTCAGGCAGTGCACCGCAGTTAATGGCAATAAATGGCTTACGAGCCCTAGGACTAGCTTTATGAATAGCCTGAGCTAATACCTCTTTACCTGTACCACTTTGCCCATTAATTAATACGCTAACATCAGATTGCGCCACCATATGTGCTTGTTCTAATAGCCGTATCATTAAGGGGCTACGTGTGACAATGCCAGAGCTCCACTCTTCATCGCTAATCGGTGTCGAGGAGAGCGCGAGTGCCTCATCAATCGCTTTATACAACGCGTCTTTATCGACAGGTTTAGTTAAAAAACTAAATACGCCCCGCTGCGTTGCTGCTACTGCATCAGGGATAGAGCCATGTGCCGTTAATATAATGACAGGCATATTTGGATGCGCTTTTTGAATTTCATCAAATAGCGCCATGCCGTCCATTTCGTCCATGCGTAAATCGCTGATCACTAAATCTAACTTTTCTTTTTGTAAGATTTTTAGTGCTTCTGGACCACTTTCTGCTGTAGTGACTTTAAAACCTTCACTACTCAAGCGCATACCTAACAGTTTAAGAAGGCTTGGGTCATCGTCAACTAACAATAAACTTGCTGACTTGCGATTCGTCATTTTTGTTCATTCTCCGATGAATTTTGTTCTACTGGAGAAGATACGCTGTTACCCGGCTTTGGCTCTTCTGAGGAAATAGGTTTATCTCCTTCCCCCCCATTTTCCACGTCTTTTTCGGTTTCGTTCGTGCTTTTTTTGCGAGAAGAAAGCTGACGTTCAATATCCGTTAAATTTTCAAGCTTACGGGAGGTCGTATTCAGCTCGAAAGCCAATTTAGCATTATCTTCCTTTAAACGGTCGAGTTTGCTATCCATTTCTTGCTGTAAGCGTTTATAGCGAGCCCCTGAGTCTGACAAGTTGATAATTTGCACTTGTTGCTCACGCCATAATTGTAATAATGGCCTTACGGCTGTTGGAAAATTCAAACTATACGTATTTATGCTATCAAGCATTTTACGGCGCTCTGCAATGGACGGATCCGCAGAATTCAACAAAATATTATGTTGAAATGCGCTCGACCAGTTTGTTACTTCTATTTTGCTTGCGTCTTCACGTGCTTGACTGGTTTCAGTGCGATCAGCACAGTCCATCATTCGCAACCAAAATAGTGCATTTTCCCGTGCAGTTGGCTGGTCATTATTCCAAATCGTTTCACATGATGTATAACGGTAGTCTGTAACTTTAACTTCTGGCACAACGACTTGGGCCAGAGTTTCGAGTGGTGACTGACCATTCTTGACTACACAACCACTTAAAATTAGGGAAAATAAAACCGCCCCAAAATTGAGCCCCGTACGTCTCATCACATAAGGTACTCTTTGATTATGTTTATTTAACGATGCGTTACGGTAAAGTACCGCCCAAACACCTGTAGACCGATTTACCATTATTCATTCTCTGCGGTTAGAGGCAGTTCAATTCTAAAACAGACATCTGCTGATTTATTGGGAACGAGAGAAAGTTCTCCTCCCATTTGTTTAATACAATCTTGCGCAATACTTAGCCCTAGCCCACTTCCTTTAACAGCACCTTTTCTTTGTAATGAGCCTTGATAGAACGGCTCAAAAATCATGCTTTGCTCAGATTCAGGAATTGGCGTTCCTGTATTCGCAACTTCAATCAGAAGTTTATTACCTATTTGGCGACTAGAGATCCAAATATTACCTGATTCGCCACCATAGTGCACCGCATTGGAATAGATATTATCAATAACTCGCCCAAGAAGTGAGGGTTCAGCTAAACAGCTATCCACTTTTAAACGCACTTCTGTTTTGATGTTCTTAGCCCGTGCAGGTAAGTTATGTGCTTTGACGATATCTTCAATGAGTTTTTGTAAATCAACGATTTGTGCTTCTGGTGGGTCATCTACAAGCTTACGATTATAATCAAGTAATTGCTCAATAAGTTGCTGAAGATGCTTACTGCTGTGATCAAGAATTTCTACAACCTCTTTTTGAGACACGGTTAATGGCCCAGCAACCTCGTCCGCGAGTAACTCCGTCCCTTCACGCATGCTTGCAAGAGGCGTTTTTAATTCATGTGAAATATGGCGGAGAAATTCGTGGCGCTGTGATTCAAGCCATGCTAATCGTTCACTTAACCAAATAATGCGCTGTGCGATTGTCCGTAGCTCCCTAGGGCCTTTAAAGCGCTCAATATTATTGGCTATCGTACGCCCAGTACCGAGACGGTTAATCATTCGCTCGATAGCTTTAACGGGGCCAATAATCATCCGAGTGAATAGTGCCACTAGCAATGCGCTTAATAAGAATAAAATTAAACTTTGCCAACCAAATAGTTGGCCTTTATTCGCAATCGCTTTTTGCAACTGTTCCCCACGGCTAAAAATCACATCTCGAGTTTCTTGCACTAATAAGGCATTCTCAGTAGAAAATTGTTCTAAAGCCCGTGTGATTTTTTCTGTTGGTTCATTGTTTTCACATGTGACCGTCTTAAGCGCATCCAATGTTTTAGTCAACGCGGAAGTATCTGACGAGGCGGGTAAGATAGTACTCTGGCGTTCAAACATTTGCTGGTAGTCAGCAAACTGTTTCTGATATTGGGTTTTCAATGTGGCATCTTGCAAAACACAATATTGACGATAGCTCCGCTCCATTTCTAATGCGAGGCTACTCATCACTTCACTACGCCGTGCGTCAAGTAACGTGGTTTTATTGATATTGGCTGCTTGGTTACTCAGTTGCTCAAGGCTTTGATATGCTTGATAGGCTAATACTAATAAAGGAAGCAGTACAAGCCAAAATGCCATCACAACTAGTTGACGCAAGGAGCGAGGGAAAAAACGCCATTTACTCAATACATTCATCTCATACCCATTAAACGTATTGCAATGGTAGCAGAACTCCCTGTAATGCGAAAAGCACAATCCAAATTCTGTGTCCCATAGCGTTAAAATCAGACTAAGTATAAGAGTGAAATAGCAATGAACGTGCCAAGTTAATTGGTAAAAGACAATAGTTTTCAGGTAGGTATATTCTATAAAGCGAATTGTTTAATATCTGACTCGTCTAAAATATCTTCAGCTATGCCCTAAATAATTCGGATTGCAGCTAGGCGACAAGAGAAGATATCTCTATGAAGCATACAAAAGTATGTGACTAGAGTAGCTGAACGCAGGTAACAACGCTGCGGTTCGAAGTATGACAAGCATTATGATGGGCATAAAACAGGAAGGCGGGATAAAGGACTCACCTTTACCCCGCCAGCGATAACAACTACTCTGATGGTTACTGCTTTATATAATTATGTCTTTACATTAAAGATAATTATATAGGTGGTGCCTCACTCCACGTGTCGCCCTGTGTTTGATAAGGCCCTAAGGCGAATATCTGTGCTGTTGGACGGTAGGCACCTTACTTTGGCGTCATTCTTGGTTTATGTGGTATGTACCCAACTAATTTTGGACCTACATAAGAAGTTGAATGAGCAACTGAATATTATTATGCACAAGCCGTGCCAACTTTTCAATTTATTTTTTAAAACATTAAAAAATAAGACAATTTATTTTTCACAGTCTATTCAGTGATTCTGGATACACTGAAACGGTTTATCTCTTTCTCAATATTGTCGCTAATTTAAGACACCCTAAACACCAATCTTATAAGTCTATATTTATCAATAAGATAAATGTCTCCTTTTGGAGACACCCCTATGGGGGGTTTGTCGCTATTTTTATACATCTTGTTTTTTGGTTATTTATTATTCAATATAAATAAGTTTGCGTGAAAATTTTACCCCAATAAAAAAATTGCTCGTCATTATAGATGAACAGCAGAATTTTACATTCTGCTTCTAGCTTATCTTTTCCTATATTGATATAAGATTTCCCAATACCCTACTCATCAAATTGATAAAAAATATGATAAAAATCGCGTTAGTTGATGACCACATCGTTGTGCGTTCTGGTTTCGCACAACTTTTGACACTTGAACCTGATATTTCGGTTGTCGGGCAATATGCCAATGCTCAAGAGGCTTGGCCTAATTTGCTTAATTTAGATATTGATGTTGCCATCATGGATATTTCGATGCCAGATGAAAACGGTTTACAACTTTTATCACGGTTACGCCAAAAAAAGCCTGATTTTCGCACTATTATCTTGAGCATTTATGATACCCCAGCCTTTGTACAAAGCGCATTGGATGCAGGCGCCAGTGCTTACTTAACAAAACGTTGTGGCCCTGAAGAGCTAGTCCAAGCGGTTCGCTCTGTACACCAAGGCGGTTGCTACCTATGCTCTGATGCTATGCGAGCGCTACGCCATTCACCACAACAGCAAAAAAGCCTACAAGAACTGACGCCCCGAGAACGGGAAGTGTTTGATTTATTAGTGGCTGGCTTGAGTGTCAAAGTGATCGCAGAGCAACTTGAACTAAGCCATAAAACTGTGCATGTGCACCGCGCAAATATTTTAGGCAAACTACAATGTGAAAATACCATCGACCTTGTTCATTACGCGTTAGAACATAACCTAATTTCAAGGTAATTCAGGCATGAATAAAAGCTTACGGTTAACGCTGCAATCCATCTTTTTATTTTTTACCTATTCCCTGTTATGGATTGGGTTGTGGATCATCGGCTTTTATTTAAGTCAAAACAGTTTTCAGGCAACGTTGTTTCTTCCACAAGGCTTGCGCCTAGCATTGATGATTATCCTTTGGCGGCGCTACTGGCCAACACTGCTGCTTAGCGAAGGAATATTGAATTTTTGGTTATCATCGGAGCAACTTCTCTTTCAACCTGTTTTGCTGTTGTCTCCATTATTAAGTCTAGGTGTTGCTTTTGTCATTCAAAACATCTGGTGGCGCTATACGTTATATTGGCAACGATTATTATTATTGCTCGCAGGTGTTGCCGCAAATAGTGTATTACATGCCTTATTATTCAGTGGGTTATCACCCTATTCCATTAGCCAGTTATTTCTAACAACATTCACAGGGGGAATACTCCTTTCTCCTTTTGTTTACCTTATTTATGAGTATCTCCACGAACAGCACTACCAGATGTTACTGGATTATGGAACGCCAGATAAACAATTGCGCACATCCTTAATTGTTTGGTGTTTTCTATTTTGTGTTGTCGGGCTCAGTGTCCAAGTTTTTTTCGCCCCCGAAATCGAACGGTTAATTGTCCTTCTGGTATTTATTCCTAACGTTTTTATGGCCTACCGCTATGGCTGGCAAGGTGGCGTACTTTCTGCATTATTAGGCAGTTTAATTATTACTTTTGCACGGCAATTTCACGGGGCATTTGCCGATTTAGAAGAGTTAGAAATGTTTCTCAGCACCCAGGCCTTAATTGGCATTGGGCTTGGGATAGCAATTAGCCGGCAGAAACAATTAGCCAGTAATTTACAGCGTTATCGCCAACGCCTAGAAGAGGAGTTAAAAGCACGCCGCGACTTAATGCGGCAGCTCGTGCACACAGAGGAGGATATCAAAAAAGCGATTGCCCGTGAGCTGCATGATGAGATTGGGCAAAATATTACTGCCATCCAAATTCAGTCGATGCTAGTGAAAAAAACGGCGCCAGATGATATCAGCCACCAAGCCGCAAGCCAAATAAATGAATTAGCCCAGCAAATTCACCAATCTACGCGGCAAATGTTACGCCAATTACGCCCTCCCGTATTGGATGAAATGTCCCTTGAAAATGCACTTAAGCACTTAATTGCTGAATTTTCTTTCCCACAAAATAATATCCAGTGCCAATTTCATTATGACTTACAAGAAACACCGATCAATGAAACGGTTTTGTTTACACTTTATCGTCTCGTCCAAGAGTTACTAAACAATATCAGTAAACATGCAAAAGCCACACAAATCCACATATCTCTTAAGCAAATAGGTGACTCGATCCAGCTAGTTGTTGATGATAATGGCGTTGGTATTCCATTTAGCAAACGCACGAGTGGCTTTGGTTTGCGCGGTATTGAGGAGAGAGTTCGAGCCTTAGGCGGTGACTGGACACTGACCACCCAAAATGGAACACAAATAAGTGTTAACTTGCCCACATTTTGAGATAAAACCTCACAAAACTAGGAATAATTCCTAGTCCTCTAATACCTTCTCTCATCCTTTTTGTTAAAAACTTGATTACATTCTGCCTAACAAGAGAAACCGCCCTATGACAGGTAAAGACACCTTGAGTCTGGATAACACGTATCGTTTTTGGCGTCGCCGCTTAATGCTATCAATGATTATTGGTTATGCCACTTTTTACCTTACGCGAAAGAGTTTTAACTTCGTGATGCCTGTCATGCAAAACGAGCTGTTTCTCGATAAAAGCGATATTGGCTGGATAGCGACTGCCTTTTATTTAACCTACGGTATTTCTAAGTTTTTATCGGGAATTTTCCACGATATTACCGGATACCGTTGGTTTATGGGCGTCGGTTTAGTGATGACTGGGCTACTGAATATTATTTTTGCCTATTGTTTATCGTTTCCCGCGTTATTAATTGTCTGGACACTAAATGGCTTTTTTCAAGG
Organism: Providencia sp. M-27; assembly: GCF_011077905.1. Classification (NCBI taxonomy): domain Bacteria; kingdom Pseudomonadati; phylum Pseudomonadota; class Gammaproteobacteria; order Enterobacterales; family Morganellaceae; genus Providencia; species Providencia sp. M-27. Next base: position 69,767 of record NZ_JAALBT010000012.1, read on the forward strand.
TTGGGGCTGGCCACCTTGCGCACGTATTCTAACGCACTGGTATTCACGCAGTGAGCGTGGGTTTTGGTGGGGGCTGTGGAATATTTCCATCAACCTAGGTGGAATGTTACTGCCTTTGCTTACAGCACTATTGGCAACCCAGTACAGCTGGCAAATGGCGTTAATTGTCCCCGGGATTATTGGTGTCATCATTGGGTTATGGCTGTGCCGCCAATTACGTGGCACACCACAAGAAGAACAGCTACCAAGCGTGGGGCAATGGCGACAAGATGTTTTGGAGTTACGCCAAGAGCGTTTGTCCCCTCCCATGCCGATGTTAACGATTTTAAAAGATGCCATTATTTTTAACCGAATGATTTGGTTACTAGGCTTCTCCTATATTTTGGTTTATCTGATTCGCATGGCGATAAACGATTGGGGAAATTTATGGTTAACAGAAAAGCATGGCACTAACTTACTCAGTGCAAATGCCACACTGTCGTTATTTGAATTGGGAGGATTATTAGGTGCGCTCTGCTCGGGCTGGGGCTCTGATATCCTATTTCGTGGCCAACGTGCACCTATGATCCTACTGTTTTCATTGGGGCTTTGTGTCTCCGTGAGCGCCTTATGGTTAACACCAATTCATCACTACGCTTTATTGGCTGTATGTTTTTTTGCTATCGGATTTTTTGTTTTTGGGCCCCAAATGTTAATCGGTCTAGCTGCAACAGAATATTGTCATAAAAAAGCAGCTGGAGCGGTAACGGGCTATCTGGGTTTGTATGCCTATTTAGGGGCTGCAATCGCTGGATGGCCACTCTCTCAAGTCATTGCACGCTATGGTTGGTCAGGGATGTTTTCTTTACTAGCCAGTGCCGCGGCTTTGATGGGATTACTGCTAATGCCTCTTTTGATTGCCAATGTCAGCAAACGAGAGCATTTAGCAGGCACTGTTTCACCCTCTGATAATAAAACCTGAATAAAGGACTGAAAATGAAACTGAAAACTCTCTCTACGCTTATCGCTGCTGGTTTATCACTAGCGGCTATTTCTACCACTGTGAATGCGGCAGGCCGTTTAGTTGTTTACTGTAGCGCCACTAACGCCATGTGTGAAACTGAAACGCAAGCTTTTGCTAAGAAATACGATGTCAAAACCACCTTTGTACGTAATGGTTCTGGCAGTACTTTAGCCAAAATTGAAGCAGAAAAACGTAACCCACAAGCTGACGTGTGGTATGGCGGTACATTAGACCCACATTCACAAGCTGGGGAAATGGATTTACTTGAGCCATACAAATCGCCGAATCTGTCTGAAATCATGCCGCAGTTCCAAGACCCAGCAAAACGTAAAGGCAACTACTCTTCCGCTGTTTACATCGGTATTTTAGGTTTCGGTGTCAATAAAGACCGCTTAAAAGAGAAAGGTTTACCAATCCCAACTTGCTGGAAAGATTTAACTAAACCTGAATATAAAGGCGAAATTCAAATTGCAGATCCACAAAGCTCAGGAACTGCTTATACCGCATTAGCCACTTTCGACCAATTATGGGGAAATGAGCAAGCCTTTGATTACCTGAAAAAACTAAACTCAAATATCTCTCAATATACTAAGTCTGGTATTGCCCCGGCACGTAATGCCGCTCGTGGTGAGTCGGCAATTGGTATTGGCTTCTTACATGATTATTCATTAGAAGTGGAAAACGGTGCGCCATTAGAACTTATCGCCCCTTGTGAAGGAACAGGCTATGAAATCGGTGGGATCAGTATCCTGAAAAACGCGCGTAATATGGACAACGCGAAACTGTTTGTCGATTTCGTCTTATCGAAAGAAGCTCAAGAGCTGAGCTGGAAAGAAGGGAAATCTTATCAAATTTTGACCAATACGACGGCTGAATCCTCACCTATCTCATTGAAACTCAATGAGTTGAACCTAATTAATTACGATATGGATAAATACGGCGATGCTGACGTCCGTAAAAACCTTATCAACAAATGGGTTACTGAAGTCAAAATGAGCAAATAGTATTAAGTGCGGCGTTAACTCGCCGCACTGAGCACTTACTTAACTAAAATAAAAAATTAATTTAATTAAGCTTCGAGTTATGAGCGTTGCCACTAGGCGGTAAGTGACGTTATCTCTAAGAACATGCAAAAATATGTGACTAGGGTTAGCGAAATAAGCCAACACCGTGACAATGCAAAATATGACGAGCTTAGGGGGAACTATGTCTCAAACCCTAACCTTATCGACCCCAACCAAAAAAGATAGTATCTTTTTTTGGCTGCTGATTGCTTGGCTAGGTTTCGCATTACTACCTTCTTGGAGCCTAGATTACGGCGTTCTTGACTCAACACAAGACGAAATCATAGCGGCTTACGGTTGGAGTAGCCTAAACATTAGCTGGCTTTGGTATTTATTACCTTCCATTTTATTTATTCGCCCGTTAACACCAGCGGACCGTTATCACAAAACACGCCATTATTTCGATATTGGCGTGGCTGTTGTCACCGCTGCGGTGGTGATCTTAACCTCCTACTTTGAAGGGAAAGGGTTAGGTTACTCCGCTATTGTGCTATTTATCGCCTTGGGAATGGTGATGACATTGGCGTTAACCCGCCTTGAATGGCTCGGTGGAGACCAGTTTGTTATTGGCTCGCTGATCACCGTTGTTGCGTTGATAACACTATTTATTGTGTTCCCAAGTGTTGCCATTTTTATCCCAATGTTTACGGATGGAAATGGCGACTTTGCGCCATTCGCCTTTGTGGCAATTTTGACACAATCTCATATTGTCCAAGTTATTATTAACTCAGTATTTTTATCGTTAGCGGTAGGGGCCGGTTGTACTTTCTTTGGCTTAATTTTAGCCATTTATACCACGCGTATTGCTAAACGCTCTGCCATCATTGGCCGTGTTTTTTCTATTTTGCCTATCGTCACTCCGCCATTTGTCGTCGGACTCGGAGTCACCTTGATGATGGGGCGCTCAGGGTATATTACTGAATTCCTTGCGACCTATATGGGCCTTGAAAATACCAACTGGCTGTATGGCTTTACAGGGATTTGGTTAGCGCAAGTTCTCGCCTTCACACCAATGTCATTCATGATTTTAGATGGTGCAATTAAAACCATTCACCCATCTTTAGAAGAAGCGTCTTATACTTTACGAGCCAACCGTTACCAAACTTTCTTTAATGTATTTATGCCATTACTGAAACCTGCTTTGGCAAACGCATTTTTAATCGTTATTGTGCAATCATTGGCTGACTTTAGTAACCCATTAGTTTTAGGCGGAAATTTCGACGTACTCGCAACACAAATTTACTTCTATATCACCGGGTCACAGCTGGACTATCAAGCCGCCAGTACCTTGGGTGCGTCACTATTAGTGTTCTCACTATTAGTATTCTGCGTTCAGTATATGTGGATAGGCAAGCGCTCCTATGTCACTGTGTCAGGAAAATCTTACCGTGGTGATGTTCAACCATTACCGACATCGTTAATTGCCACCGTAACAACTTTCTTAGCCATTTGGGTTGCATTTAACGTCTTGTTATACGGCAGTATTTTCTACGGCAGTTTCACTGTCAACTGGGGAGTTGATTACACCTTAACTTTTGATAACTTTATTAAATTATTTGGTCAAGGCATGGGCGATGGGGCATGGCCGTCATTGTTGGATACCCTTCTGTACGCAGGTATTGCCGCACCTATTACCGCGATCCTTGGTTTACTGATTGCCTATATCGTGGTTCGCCAAGACTTCCGTGGTAAAAAGACCATCGAATTCACGACGATGTTGTGCTTTGCGGTACCAGGTACCGTGGCAGGTGTGTCATACATTTTAGCCTTTAACGACTCACCGTTTTATTTAACGGGAACGGCTGCCATCGTAATTATTTCAATGACCATGCGTAACGTCCCTGTGGGTATCCGTGCTGGTATTGCAGGTTTAGGGCAAATTGATAAATCATTGGATGAAGCGTCACTCAGCTTACGAGCGGGTTCAATGCGTACCATCTTCTTTATCCTGTTGCCACTGTTGCGCCCTGCCATTCTCTCCGCGTTGATTTATAGCTTTGTCCGCGCGATAACCACTGTCAGTGCGATTGTGTTCTTGGTTACTCCAGATACTCGCGTCGCAACGGCTTATATTTTGAACCGTGTTGAAGACGGTGAATATGGCGTTGCCATTGCCTATGGCTCAATCCTGATTGTCGTAATGTTGGCAATTATTTTCTTATTTGACTATTTGATTGGCGAAGCCCGTGTTTCACGTTCCAAAGCCAAAAATGCACAGTAATCATGGAGTAACTGACATGACACAACATCATTTTGTTGAACTAAAAAATGTGACTAAACGCTTTGGCAACAATACCGTCATCGATGATTTAAGTCTTTCAATCCCTCAAGGTAGCATGGTGACCCTACTCGGCCCATCAGGCTGCGGTAAAACCACCGTATTGCGTTTAGTGGCTGGCTTAGAAAAACCGACTGAAGGCCGTATGTTTATTGACGGTGAAGATGTGACAGACCGTTCCATTCAACAACGCGATATCTGTATGGTTTTCCAATCCTACGCCCTGTTTCCGCATATGTCCTTGGGTGACAACGTCGGTTACGGCTTGAAAATGTTAGGATTATCCAAAGCTGAAATTAAAAAACGGGTTGAGGAAGCATTAGAATTAGTGGATTTAGCCGGTTTTGCTGACCGTTTCGTTGACCAAATATCAGGTGGCCAACAACAGCGCGTGGCCTTGGCTCGTGCATTGATCCTTAAACCAAAAGTCCTGTTATTCGATGAGCCATTAAGTAACTTGGATGCAAATTTACGTCGAAGCATGCGTGAAAAAATTCGTGAGTTACAGCAGCAGTTTAATATCACCTCTTTATATGTCACTCATGACCAAAGCGAGGCCTTTGCGGTATCAGATATGGTTTTAGTGATGAATAAAGGAAAAATCATGCAGCTAGGCTCACCGCAAGAACTCTACCGCCAGCCAGCCTCAAAATTTATGGCGAGCTTTATGGGTGATGCGAATATTTTCCCTGCAACACTCAGTGCGGATTCTGTGGATATTTTCAATTATCGCTTACCACGCCCAGAACAGTTTGTGACTGATAAAACTGCGGTGACTGTGGGGGTTCGTCCTGAAGCCATCACACTGAGTTTACAAGGCGACGATAGCCAACGCTGTACGGTGACTCACGTTGCTTATATGGGGCCTCAATATGAGGTTACTGTTGATTGGCATAGTCAATCAATGTTGCTGCAAATCAATGCCACTCAATTACAACCTTCTGTTGGGGAAAATCTCTATTTGCAGATCCACCCATACGGCATGTTTATCTTAAACGAAAAAGAATAATCTCAAATGTAATAGCTTAAACCGTCACTTCATCGTGGCGGTTTCTTCGTTATTAAGCCCAAATAAAAAACAGAAGAGTTTCCCCTTCTGCTTTTCTTAACAAACCAATTAATTACAAAAATGCTTTATATGGCAATTCAGGTTCATTTTTAAATATATCGTTAAAACCGCGGAAATGTTGATAATGCATACGGTCTTTATCCGTTGGATAAGTGTATTTTCCACCTACTTGCCAGAAGAACGGCGCAAATTTATATTGCAGACGCTCTTTTTTCATATTCCATAAAACTTCAATTTCACGTGGGTCGTTTTGGAAGTTCGCCCAAATATCATGGTGGAATGGAATAACACGTTCGCAATCCAATGACTCTGCTGCACGTAAAATATCTGATGAAGTCATTTTATCGGTCACACCACGCGGGTTCTCGCCATAGGAAAGCAATGCCACATCAATTTGATAACGGTTACCGTGAGCCGCATAATAGTTTGAATAATGTGAATCGCCTGAATGGTAAATCGAGCCACCTGTCGTTTCAATCAGGTAATTCACTGCACGTGAATCCATACCATCTAAAATTTGCTTATCATAGGAAGAAACGCCCTGTGGCAATGTCACTAACGCAGTACGGTCGAATGAATCTAATACACGGATTTTCATATCACCGATATCAATCACATCCCCCACTTTGGCGACCACACAGCGCTCTACGGGTACGCCCCACTTCGTCCATAAATCCACACAGGCTTGAGGGCCAATAAATTTAACGTGGTCACCGCAGTTTTGCATTACCGCAGCAGCAACATTGACATCTATATGGTCAGCATGGTCATGAGACGCTAAAATCGCATCAACCTCTTTAATAGCAAACGGGTCGAGAGGAAAAATTGCAGTACGTAAATTAGGTTGCAGCGCTTCTACCCCCCCCATACGCATCATTTGATGCTGTTTATTCATCAGTGGATTTTTTTGCGTTTTTTTCCCAGTTCCACACCAAAAATCGATACAAATATTGGTATTTCCCTCACTTTTTAACCAAATTCCTGTGCACCCAAGCCACCACATTGAAAAGGTATTGGGTTCAATAACCGTTTTTTCAATTTCTTCATTTAGCCACGTTCCCCACTCAGGAAACGTACTTAAAATCCAAGATTCACGTGTGATTTCATTTACTTTGCTCATAGTAACAATACCTTTTCTAGAATTTTAGATGTAGGGAGCCTGATGCCTTAATCGAGAAATTAAGGCATGGCGGCTGAATTTGTCTATATTAAAAAATCAGGTATTCGACGGAATTAAACCAGTATCACTCGCGTGCCCTGTGCAGCAATCGCTTTGATAACTTCAGAGTTGGCATTCCTCCCAGTGATAAGAACATCTATCTTCTTAGCTGGGCAAAATAACATTCCGGTTCGATGACCCACCTTGGAACTGTCTACAACAACGACTAATTTATCAATTTGGTCAAGCATTTGCTGCTCAGCTACCGCGGTTAGCATGTCAGCTTTGTATAAGCCAGCTTCGGTTAATCCTTTACCTGAAGTGAACATCCAGTTACCTGCGTAACCCATTAACGTGTTCAATGCGGGGTTTAGAAAGATATTCTGAGCCTTATTATACTGCCCACCGATTAAAATAACGTCATCATGGTCTTGGTCAATCAAATAGCTCGCTAATGGAAAATAATTAGTCACAATTTGTACGTTTTTTCCGCACAATTGCTGTCCTAACATAAAAGCTGTTGAACCACAGTTAATGACAGCACTTTCCCCAGGAAGACACAGCTCCGCGGCTTTAATCGCGATTTCTGATTTTTCTTCATAGTGCTCAGTGCTATTGATGTTTAACGGTGACCACTTACGCTTTTTATTTTCAATGCGTTCAGCACCATTACGGACTTTTCGTAATTTACCTTGCCCATCTAACTTTGAAATATCACGACGAGCAGTTGCAGGAGACACACTAAATTGTTCTGTTATATGAGAAACATTGATCACTCGATGTGATTCCAATAACGACAATATTTCATTGTGTCTTTGCACTTCATTCATAATCATCGCCTTATTTGTTAATAATCACCACCATGATGACAAATGATTCAAAATGATTATCTGTGATTAGTTTTGATTCTATTTATCTCATCTAATGTTGTCAACCTTTGCTCATGCAAAAATACAACATTTGACATAAGTAAAAATTAACATATTGATATATATTGATAATTTAAATTTTACGTGATCAAGTCGCCATTTATTCATTTTTTTACTGGTAAAAAAACAGACAAATGCAAACAATCATAAAAGAGCAATTCGTGATTACATATGATCACCTTTGATTTTTGCGAGACTGTTTGACCGCTTTAAATGATTATATCGCAATAACACCAGATACGATCAATATGAATCATCTCTGACCCAGATAAATTACAAATACAATTTGATTAGAGGTAAAAATATGGATTTTTTATACGACGCTTTCTATATTTTTTACAGCCAAGTAATGACAAAAGCGCCTCTATTATTAGGCTTAGTCACATTTATTGGTTATTGGCTATTAAAGCGCGATGGTACGACGATCCTCAAGGGTACAATCAAAACAATTGTTGGGTTTATGCTAGTTGGCGTGGGTGCTAGTACCTTAGTTTCCAGCTTTAAACCCGTCATAGAAAAAATGTCTGAATACCACGGACTGACAGGCTCAGTTATTGACCCTTACACTTCCATGATGGCCACGATGGAAGCGATGGGGGATAACTACTCTTGGGTGGGCTATACCGTCTTATTAGCCCTCGCCCTTAACATTCTTTTAGTCCTTTTTCGCCGCGTGACGGGTATTCGTACCATTATGTTGACGGGGCATATTATGTTTCAACAAGCTGGCTTAATCGCAGTTTTCTATTTTGTTCTCGGCTCAAGCATGTGGGAAACCATTTTATACTCCTCGGTTTTAATGGCGCTGTATTGGGGTATTTCCTCCAATATTATGTTCAAGCCAACACAAGAAGTTACGGGTGGTGCGGGTTTTTCTATCGGCCACCAACAACAGTTTGCTTCATGGATAGCAACCAAAGTTTCCCCGAAATTGGGCGATAAAAATGACAGTGTTGATAATTTAAAACTGCCCAAATGGCTGCATATCTTCCACGACAGTATCTCCGCCACTGCCATTGTAATGACCTTATTCTTTGGTGTGATCTTAATTTCCTTTGGTATCCCCAACCTACAAACCATGGCAGGAACCACCCACTGGACCATTTATATTATTGAAACCGGCCTAAAATTTGCCGTCGCTATCCAAATCATTGTCACTGGCGTGCGAATGTTTGTTGCCGAGCTTTCTGAGGCCTTTAAAGGGATTTCCGAGCGTGTCATTCCTAATGCAGTGCTCGCCATCGATTGTGCGGCAATCTATGCATTCTCCCCTAATGCTATGGTATTTGGTTTTATGTGGGGTGCTATCGGGCAATTTGTTGCCGTTCTGGGTATGTTGGCATTTAATTCGCCAATTATGATTATCCCTGGTTTTATCCCAATGTTTTTCTCCAATGCCACTATTGGTATCTTTGCAAACCATTTTGGCGGCTGGAAAGCGGTCATGAAAGTGTGTTTCGTGATGGGCATCATCGAAGTATTGGGTTCAGCTTGGGCAATCAGCTTAATTAACAACCATGGAACTGAATTCAGTGGTTGGATGGGCATGGCCGACTGGGCACTCGCCTTCCCTGTCATTATGCAAGGTTTGTCGTTCACTAAAATGTTCTTCTTTGTCATTGTCGCCTTAGCCGTTGTCTATATGTATTTTGCGGCAAAGAAATTACGTGCCGAAGAAGATGCACAGAGTACAAGCGAACCCGTCGTTAGTATTAGTGAAGAAGCCGAATCCGCGCCTATTGAACATAGTGGAGCTAAACCTGTACGTATCTTAGCCGTTTGTGGTAATGGGCAAGGCTCGTCCATGATGATGAAAATGAAAATTGGCCAGTATCTTGAGAAAAAGGGGATCCCACACATCATGGATTCCTGCGCAGTATCTGACTATAAATCGAAATTAACAGCGACAGACATTATTGTCTCTTCTAAGCATTTAAGCTCAGAGATGGATCCCGGTGATGGAAAATTTGTGCTTGGCGTACAAAATATGCTCAACCCCAACTCATTCGGTGATGAACTACTCGATATCATACATACCAATTTTATCGTAAATAAATAGCCTAAGTCATAGGAATAGATATCGCTCATGGCGGTATCGATTTCCTTAACATTAAAAAATAGGAACGCAATGATGGGATTTAAACAATCACTAATCGACAATAATTCGATACAGCTTCAAGCATCCGCTGATAACTGGCGTGATGCCATTAAGATAGGTACAGACCTGCTCATCGCTTCAGGTGCAATAAAACCCAGTTATCATGAGGCAATCATCAGCAGCGTCGAAAAACTCGGACCTTATATTTGCATCGCGCCTAGCTTGGCCCTGCCCCATGCTAGACCTGAAGATGGTGTGCTAAAAACTGCCTTTGCTTTAGTCACACTGAAAAAACCGATTATTTTTGAGGGTGAAGATGAACCGGTTGATGTGCTGATCACTTTAGCAGGCAGTTCATCCGATGAACATATGGAGGGCTTGATGGAGGTGACTCGCGTCCTCGATGATGAAGACAGCGAAACCGGTGTCGACCTTGATAAATTACGTCGCTGCCGCACCATTGATGATGTTTATCAGGTTATTGATCAAGCATTATGCTAATTTAATGATAATAAAAGAATCATTAATTAGCGATAGAGGTAATCAACTATGTATAACGTATTAGCGCTTGACTTAGATGGCACAGTTTTAACCCAAGAACACACTATCCATCCCGCTGTCAAACAAGCCATTAACAATGCAGCAAAGCAATGCCATGTCATGATAGTCACAGGGCGCCACCACACCGCAGCCCGTCCCTATTATGATGAACTTGGTTTAACCACGCCAATTATTTGTTGCAATGGTACTTATATCTATGATTACCAAAATGAAAAAGTTCTCACACACAATGCTCTCACCAAAGAGAATGCGCTTACTTTTATTGAATTAGCGCAACAGGACAAACTAAAAATGGTGATGTATATCACCGACGCCATGGTGTATTCAAAAATCGACCCTATCGATTACATGAGCGCGATGGAGCAATGGGCTAACAACCCAACCATGGCACATCCGCCAAAAATTTATCGCATTGATTCATTTGAAGAACAAGTCCAGCACGCTGACTATATTTGGAAATTTGTCGTCGAAGGTGAACCCGCTACGTTAGCGCGTTTCTTAAACTTGCCTTGGATAAAACAAACTTTTAATGCAGAAAAATCATGGTCAAACCGTTTCGATTTTGCTGCTAAAGGCAATAACAAAGGAACGCGTTTAGCTGAGTATCTTAACTCTCTAGGTTATGACTCAAACCAAGTTATTGCTGTTGGTGATAATCACAACGATATCTCCATGATTGAGCTAGCAGGCTTAGGAGTTGCAATGAAAAATGCCGATGACACCGTGAAGTCCCACGCGGATTTTGTTTGTGCGACAGATAACAATGGTGATGGCCTTGCGCGTCTAATACATGAAAATATTTTAGGACAATCACAATGACAAAGCCTTTGATCCAAATTGCTTTAGACCAAACCAACTTACCCTCTGCTCTCGAAGTGGCTGAAAATGTACACACTTTTGTTGATATTATTGAAGTGGGTACCATTTTGGCTTTCGCTGATGGCATGAATGCGGTCTCGACTTTACGTCAAAAGTACCCCAACCACATTCTGGTTTGCGATATGAAAACCACCGACGGGGGAGCCATTTTATCGAGAATGGCATTTGAAGCGGGAGCAGACTGGATCACGGTTTCAGCCGCAGCGCATATTGCCACTATTGCTGCCTGTAAAAAAGTTGCCGATGAGTTTAATCGTGAGATCCAAATTGAAATCTATGGTAATTGGACATTTGAAGATGCCAAAAATTGGGTCGAACTTGGTATTACGCAAGCAATTTACCATCGTTCCCGCGATGCCGAACTTGCTGGTATTGGCTGGACAAATGAAGATATCGAAAAAATGCGTAAACTGTCTGATTTAGGGTTAGAACTCTCGATTACAGGCGGAATAGTCCCTGAAGACCTTCATCTATTTAACGGTATCAAAGCAAAAGCCTTTATTGCTGGCCGTGCATTAGTTGGCGAAAAAGGCAAAAAAACGGCGGAAGCGTTAAGGGAACAAATTGACCGTTTTTGGAAATAATGAGCTTTAATTAAACTGCTATATTCGCTCGAATACAGTCTGTTATAATACAGCTAGCCCTAATACTATCAATAGGTTAGGGCTTCATATTTTATTCGCTCTATAACGTTAAAAATAAATCGCTCATGTACTTAATATTTTTTTGTACTTACCTTTTTGACAAAAAATTATTAACAAGTTGAGCTGGTTGCCAATGGTTATTTATTCTTTCAAAATCATTAATTCCACCGCTATTATATTCATCTTGCAACCGCATTTCTGCTAAAGTATTCACTAAATACTCAAGTTTTTGGGCTGTTGTATACTTTCGAGCCCCTGATAATGAATTATGATGAATAACGATTGGCTCTTGACTATTTTTGTGTTGGATAATCGTGACTTTATAACCAGACTCAGAGCTATAAATATAGTGAACTATTTCATTTTGGTTATCAGGCTCTATTAGTTCAGGTATTCGATTAAAGCTAATTAGGTGTATTTTGTCTTTATCATTATAGTGGTGAATAATACTCTCCCCTCTGAACTCCCCATTAACAATAAATATATTTTCTCCTTCTTGGTCACTTAACAACCCACTATGGCCATTAGCAATTAGTACGTCATTTCCTGCACCACCGTATAAATCAATATTTCCTTCTTCTGCATACAAGACATTATGGCCAGTATTATTGTGTGCCATAGATATACTTCCAGTACCCATATTGGCTTTAAATACTCGTCCGTGTTTACTTTCATCTATTACTTTATGTTGATTACCAGTAAATTGCATAACTAACTGAGAAGGTTTGGAATCCTTTGTAATATGGATCTCCGGTAAAGATAAATCGATTATTGCGTGATTCGAGTTTTCGAAAAAACCTTTAAAAGCAAACATCGGCTGCCATGGTAATAATGGAGATTCTCTTTTCCAATATTGTTTATGTTCTGCCAAGTACCTTACCATATGACTCATACTTTCTTTTACATCATTTGGGATATTATCAGGAAGCCTATCATAATGGTGAATATGATTTTTATTTATTTCATCAGAGGATATTCTTTTTATTTTCACCTCGCGTAACTTTGAATTTGACGTAAAAACTTGATACGTCACCCCATTTTCTTCTATATCTTTATATTTATTATTAAAATGCATTAAATGGATGTTGTTAATTCCATTATTATCATTGATAACTGTTATTCCGCGGCCTATAGAACCATCAACAATATAGTGATCATTACCATCATTGCCATTTAAGGTATCATTACCTAAATCTGATAATAATAAATCCCCTTGCATACTGCCCTCTAAAAAATCATTCCCAGCACCACCATATAAAACATTCATTCCTTCATGTGCAGCGATTCTGTCGTTACCCTTTCCACCATTAACAACCATGCCAAAATAACTATAATTATAAATTTTATCATCTCCATCTAATGCATCAATAATCGCATTTTGATAAATCTCTCCTCTTCTATGGTAAAATTCATCAGATTGATGAGTAAATAAATCGGGTCTTTTTTCAGTAACTATTTCATGTCCATCTACCTTTAGGTTAATCTTAAATAGATTATCATTCGCATCCTTTATATATATATGTTGGAATTCTTTATTTTCATAACCTACGAATTTGATATTCAGTTTTTTATCATTAAACATATTGGAAAAATATATTGACTGACCCTCTGCACGTAACTGCTTTCCATATTCATCAAACAGCTTTATAATAATGCTATTATCGCGACCATCCCTTCCTTTCATATTACTAAGATCAACGGTCAATTCTGACTGTGCAAGATCACCTACTTTTAATTGATAAATATCATTCCCTTTTGTTGCTATAATATAGCTATCTCTATTTACCATAGTTAAGTTATCATCATTATGACTACCTGTGTACGTTAGGTTTTTAACATTCCCATTAGGATTAAAATCCCCCCATGACGGAGATGAATACCCCTGATTATTGATAATAATATTTTTCTTTTCTTGATTGATGATAACTTTGTCATTCTCGGCACGCCTCTTAAGATAATCTTTATCTTGAAAATAGCTAATCTCATAAATCTTATCAAAACTTTCCTTATTTCTATAATTTTTTAGAATAGGTGTTAAACAGAAACCATCATGGGTATAAAGTTGATAATGATGTTTTAATACTTTTCCATCTACTGAATTTTGATACGCATTTTTTAATGTTAAGTTCAACTCTAAAGTATCCGTCGTTTTATAAGGCGACTTTGTCTTAATTGTTAACATCAGGTCATTATCAATGAGTTTTACATTAGTTATCTCATTTAGCGTGTAACCTAAGTTAACTTCACTCTGGCTTTCAGTTTTTTCAACAATTCTCGCATTTAATTTAATTGTTTTTTTATTTTTAACATTCTCCCATTGATAACGGCGTAAATAATAATTATCATCGCCATCTCCACCTCGTGCAACACCCGACCGAAAAATAAGATGATCGTTTCCATCATACCCATTAATCGAAGCTTTCATTTTACCTGCATCTAATACATTGTTTTCTTTATTCCCTTTTATAAATAAATTTGATTTTACCTCCCCTGAAAAAACAACATTTCTAGTATTTTTCAGTTTAACTTCATGCCCTTCCTCCTCATTTAAATTAAGGCCATCTCTCATTAAATTAATGTATATTGATTTCTTATCAATATAATCCAAACCTTCAATTTCCTTATCATAAGACATCATCATTTTTAATTTATTTATAGCATCCATATTAACTCTCTAGAATTTTACCGTGAATATAAATAACTAAGTCATTCACTGCCTTAGCACTATTTAACATTCAACAATTTAGCACTTAATTTATTTTTTAATTAAAAAGTTAATCTGATATATCAATAAATTTATTCATGAAATAAATTAGAAATTAATTAATATTTAAATAATAAAAAAGCACTCTATCACGTTGGCTTTATACCTAGTGATAGAGTGCTTGTATTCAAAATTTGCTTAGAGACTAATTTGCTTAAATGCTAATTAACCTAATTGCTTACGTGCGTTACGGAAAATACGCATCCATGGGCTATCTTCTCCCCAATTTTCAGGGTGCCATGAATTGCTCACGGTACGGAAAACACGCTCTGGGTGCGGCATCATGATCGTTGCTCGGCCATCTTTCGAGGTCACCGAAGTAATACCATTAACTGACCCATTCGGATTAGCTGGATATTGTTCTGTCACTTGGCCGTAGTTATTTACGAAGCGCATTGCCACCAGCCCATTATCTTCTAACTGCTGTAAATGTGCAGCTGCACGGGTTTCCACTTGCCCTTCCCCATGAGAAACCGCTATTGGCATACGAGAGCCCGCCATGTCTTGCAGCAACAACGATGGGCTTTTTGCTATTTCAACTAAGCTAAAACGCGCTTCAAAGCGTTCAGAACGGTTACGCACAAAACGCGGCCAGAACTCTGCACCTGGAATAAGCGTATGTAAATTCGACATCATCTGGCAGCCATTACATACCCCCAGTGATAAGGTGTCTGCACGGTTAAAGAACGCAGCAAATTCATCGCGGACTTTATTGTTGAACAGAATAGATTTTGCCCAACCCTCGCCTGCACCTAATACGTCCCCATAAGAGAAACCGCCGCAAGCCACTAATGTTTGGAACTGTTCCAAAGACAAGTTACCTGCAAGTAAATCACTCATATGCACATCAACTGCGTCGAAACCAGCACGGTCGAAAGCGGCAGCCATTTCCACATGGGAGTTCACGCCTTGTTCACGTAAAACGGCCACTTTAGGACGCACACCAGACAAAATAAACGGGGCTGCAATGTCTTCTTCAATGTCATAAGTCAGTTTCACATTCAAACCAGGGTCTTGGTTATCCTGTTTTAATGCGTGTTCTTCATCTGCGCACACTTCGTTATCGCGCAAACGCTGCATTTGCCAAGTCGTTTCAGCCCACCATTGACGCAGTAAGCTGCGAGACTCACGATAAACAACGGTATCTCGGCTATTGATGATCACGGCATCATCCTTTATTGCAGAACCTAGATGATGAACACAACCTGCAAGCCCTGCTTGCTCAAAGCATTCTGCCACATACGCTCTATCAGCTTCATGAATTTGAATGACCGCACCTAACTCTTCGTTAAATAACGCTGCCAGCGTGTCTTCATCAAAAGAGCTGATATCAACATTAATGCCGCAATGACCCGCAAAGGCCATTTCCACTAACGTGACGAATAAACCACCATCTGAGCGGTCATGGTAGGCTAATAGTTTTTGCTCTGATAATAACTTCTGAATGGTATTAAAGAAGCCGAGCAAGACTTCCGGGCTGCGTACATCAGGGGCTTTATTACCTAATTGACGATATACCTGTGCAAGTGCAGAACCGCCCAGTGCGTTATTGCCTTGTCCAAGGTCAATCAATAACAAGGCGTTATCATGGCCTGTTTTTAGCTCAGGTGTCACTGTTAAGCGGACATCTTCAACACGGCCAAATGCGCTGATCACCAAGGACAGTGGCGATGTCATTTCACGCTCTTCGCCATCTTGCTGCCAACGGGTTTTCATTGACATGGAGTCTTTACCAACTGGGATCGTTAACCCTAACGCAGGGCAAAGTTCTTCCCCAACCGCTTTAACCGCTTCATATAAACCTGCGTCTTCCCCCGGGTGCCCAGCTGCTGCCATCCAGTTTGCAGAAAGTTTTACACGTTTAAGATCTTGCACATAAGAACACGCTAAGTTAGTTAATGCTTCACCTACCGCCATACGCGCTGACGCAGCGAAATCCACTAAAGCCACTGGCGTTCTTTCGCCAATTGACATGGATTCCCCATAGTAGCTATCTAAGCTAGCAGTGGTTACCGCGCAGTCAGCGACAGGAATTTGCCATGGGCCAACCATCTGGTCACGAGCAACCATACCTGTAACTGTGCGGTCGCCAATGGTAATTAAGAATGTTTTTTCAGCTACAGCGGGTAAATGCAGGACACGTTTTACCGCTTCATTTAAATTAATCGCCGTTCTGTCTAATGAATCCGGCTCTGCCTTTAATGTTTTCACGTCACGCAACATTTTTGGCGTTTTGCCTAATAAAACATCCAGTGGCATGTCTATTGGTTGGTTAGCAAAGTGTTCATCATTCAGCGTTAAATGACGCTCTTCAGTGGCTTCCCCAATCACTGCGAACGGAGCACGTTCACGTTCACAAATCGCGGTGAACACAGGAAGTTGCTCGGGTGAAACGGCCATTACATAACGTTCTTGAGATTCATTACACCAAACCTCCAGTGGGCTCATTCCTGGTTCATCATTGAGAATTTTACGTAGCTCAAAGCGCCCACCACGGCCACCATCACTGACCAGTTCAGGCATTGCGTTCGACAAACCACCTGCGCCTACGTCATGGATAAATAAAATTGGGTTATCATCACCCAGTTGCCAGCAGCTATCGATGACTTCTTGGCAACGGCGTTCCATCTCTGCGTTATCACGCTGTACCGAAGCAAAATCGAGGTCTGCATCTGATTGGCCGGATGCCATGGATGAAGCAGCTCCACCACCTAACCCAATATTCATCGAAGGGCCACCCAGTACAATGAGTTTGGCACCAACCGTAATTTCACCTTTTTGTACGTGATCAGCACGGATATTGCCGATGCCACCCGCTAACATGATAGGTTTATGATAACCACGTAACTCTTCACCATTGTGGCTATTGACCTTTTCTTCATAAGTACGGAAATAACCTAATAACGCAGGACGGCCAAATTCATTATTAAATGCCGCGCCGCCTAATGGCCCTTCCATCATAATATCTAAAGCGGTCACAATGCGCTCTGGCTTACCGAAATCCTCTTCCCAAGGCTGTTCAAAGCCGGGAATGCGTAAATTAGAAACAGAAAAACCCACTAAACCGGCTTTTGGCTTAGCACCACGGCCCGTTGCGCCTTCGTCACGAATTTCACCGCCAGAGCCTGTTGCTGCGCCTGGCCAAGGGGAAATCGCTGTTGGGTGGTTATGAGTTTCGACCTTCATTAAGATATGAGCATCTTCTTGATGATAACGATATGTACGCCCTTCAGGCTCAGGGAAGAAACGCCCAACAGATGAACCTTCCATCACCGCAGCATTATCTTTATAAGCAGATAAAACATGGTCAGGTGTTTTTTCAAAGGTGTTTTTAATCATTTTAAACAGCGACTTAGGCTGTTCTTCACCATCAATAACCCAATCTGCATTAAAGATTTTGTGGCGGCAATGTTCTGAGTTTGCTTGAGCAAACATGTAAAGCTCAACATCCGTTGGGTTACGTTCTAACCCAATAAATGCATCTAGCAAGTAATCAATTTCGTCATCAGCTAACGCTAGACCCATTTCCCTATTTGCTGTTTCCAATGCAAGGCGACCGCCCGTAATCACATCTATGGATTTCATTGGTGCCGGCTGCTGCTGCACAAATAATGCGCTCGCTTGTTCAAAAGAAGAGAAAATGCTTTCCATCATGCGATCGTGTAAAGCCGCGATCACTTCATGCCACTGTTCTTGGGTCAGTTCATCACCTTGAATATAATAAGCAATCCCACGCTCAATACGCTTTACTTGGCTAAGGCCACAGTTATGGGCAATATCCGTTGCTTTTGAAGACCATGGAGAGATAGTACCCGGACGAGGGGTGACTAAAATAAGCTTACCGAATGGGTCGTGCTCTGCCAGAGAAGGACCATACTTTAACAAACTGCTTAGTTTGCCTTGCTCGCTATCACTCAACGGCGCTGATAATTCAGCAAAGTGCATATATTCAGCATAGATATCCGTGACAGGAAGCTGTTTTTCTGCAAACAGCGCCAAAAGGCGGGTAATACGAAATGCTGATAGAGCAGGTGAACCACGCAAAATTTCCATCGTCTTAATTTCTCTCTTTTAAACGCCAGCCCTGAACATGAAAGCAGGGAAACCGGAACACATTATAGAGCAATGTTCATCAATACGAAACCGTTTGCGTGATTAAAAATAAAGCGATTAGTTAAATATTATTCTGTGCTAAATACGATAATATAGGTTGCACCGTTCCTAAATGTTGAGCAAAATAGCCGACCACTGGAATTATAACCATTACTTAGCCATACTCTTTTATGGACATACAACACCAGTCAATGCACGAGAAACTATTATTTGAATAACTTAAAAGTTAACTATTTAATTGTCGTGGTCATCGCGCTACTGGCTACTATGGTCATCGGTTTTAACGTCCGTTGGCCCAATACGCAAGATTCACAAATTAATAAAATTATTTCTCAAGGTGAATTACGTATTAGTGCCGTTAGCTCACCACTTATCTATATTGATGAGCAAAAACAGCTGCGTGGGTTTGACTACGAGCTGGCTCAAGGCTTTGCTTCATACCTAGGAGTTAAGCTTAAAATAACCATCCGCCCAACATTCGAGCAAATATTCGATGACCTTGAAAATGGTGATGCTGATATCGCAGTCGCGGGCTTGCTGTATAACAAAGATCGTTTAGCCAAAACGAAAACAGGTCCAAGTTATCTTAATGTCACTCAACAGCTTGTCTATCGCAAAGGGACCAATCGACCTAAAAATTTCAATGAAATTAATGGTAAATTGTTAGTTACAGCGGGTACGGCTCATGCAAGTACACTGAAAGAACTGGCCAAAGAATACCCAAACCTAAAATGGGAAGAAACCTCAAAATACAATACCAATCAAATCCTTGAAATGGTTGCCGATGGTGAGGTTGACTACACATTAGAAGACTCTATCGCTGTTGCGCTACAGCAACGCATTCACCCTCAAATTGCCGTTGCTTTTGATCTCTTGGATGAACATGCTGTCACTTGGTACATGCGTCGTAGCAAAGAAAACAGTTTAGACGCTGCATTGCTTGATTTCTTCAATCTCAGCCATGAAACCGAATTACTCGCACGTCTTAATGAAAAATATTTTAGCCATGTAGAGTCTTTCGATTATTTCGACACAATGGCATTTATAAAAGCAATTGATAGCAAACTCCCTGAATATCAACCACTTTTTGAAAAATACGCTCAAGTCATTGACTGGAAACTGTTAGCGGCTATCGCATGGCAAGAGTCCCATTGGGATCCTTTAGCAACTTCGCCTACAGGGGTACGCGGTTTGATGATGCTAACCAAGCCAACAGCAACAACAATGGGTATTGTGGACAGGTTAGACCCAGAAGAAAGTATCAAGGGTGGGGCCGCGTATATTGCTTATATTATGGAACGTTTACCTGAAACCATCGAAGAGGATGACCGTATCTGGTTCGCCCTCTCTGCCTATAATATGGGATATGGGCATATGCAGGATGTGCGTAAATTAACTGAAATGTTAGGTGGAGACCCTAACAGGTGGTTAGACGTAAAAGCCCGTTTACCCTTATTAACGCAGAAAAAATATTACTCACAACTCACTTATGGCTATGCTCGTGGCCATGAAGCTTATCGTTACGTTGAAAACATTCGTCGTTATCATCAAAGCCTAGTTGGTTACCTACAAAGCCAAGAAAGAAAGCAACATGCGCTTGATATTGCGCAAAAATCACTTATTTATTTAATTTCTCCAGAAGATCTTACCCCAGCAGGGGCTCAAACGATTCAAAACCAGTCCCCTGTTCCTGAAAAAGTGAGTATTTCGCACTTAGAGAAAATGCGCTCTACGACGCAACCTCCTAAAACTCTTGAAGAAAAAAGACTGCCATTAGGAAAATATTTGCTTTCACTGCACCCATCGCAAAATACCGATGTGGCCGATGGTGATACCGCTGTCTCTCCACCAAAAGCACCTGAAAACCCACTATAAGTTGTGTTGAAATAAAAAATAAAAGCGCTAAATTTTATTGTGTTAGCGCTTTTGTTCTTTTTTTTGGGCTCTACGCAGTTTAAAAAAAGCACTCAGCATTGAAGAACACTCTTTTTCTAGAACACCACCAGTAACATCAACATAATGATTTAGCCCAGCTTGCCCCATGATATTTAGGTAAGAACCACAAGCTCCTGTTTTAAAGTCCTTCGCGCCATAAACTACACGGCTAATGCGGCTGTGGATCATTGCACCTGCACACATAATACAAGGCTCTAACGTGACATATAGCGTGGTATCTAATAGCCGATAATTTGATAGCGCTTGCCCTGCATGTTGCAAAGCTATGATCTCAGCATGTGCTGTCGGATTGTGATCAATAATAGAGCGGTTCCAACCCGAAGCAATTAAGTGGTTATCTTTAACTAAAACCGCACCAACAGGAATTTCTCCGAGATCTTGTGCTTTTAGCGCAAGTTCAATGGCTTGTTGCATCCAATATTCATCAATTTCTATTTGCGTCACTCTTACCTCTGGCCAATGCGTTTACACGTAATTATCCTTAAATGTTAGAGTGACCGCAATTAAAATGCTTTTGCCTCTATAATAACAGCCTAATTTTAATTACTAAAAATCGCTAATTTAGCGGCAAAACCCATAAAGAAAGCACCTACCGTACAATTTCCAAGCTTTGCAAGGAGTTGTTTTTCACGTAAAAAACGCGCTATCAAGTAACCACTAAAAATCAATAAGCTTAAGTATAAAAAACTAACTAATTCTAAGATCGTCGCGAGTACAAGGTAGGGCACCCATGCATGAGAGTAATTAAAATCAACAAATTGAATGAAGAAAGAGATATAAAATAAAATAGCTTTCGGGTTTGTTAAGCTAAGTACAAGGGCACGAGTAAAATGTTTTTCTGTTTTAATTGAGATAACGTCAATGCCGTCTTGACTCGATTTTTTACGCATAAAGGTGCTATATAAAATCTTACCGCCTAAATATAGCAGATAAGCCGCACCTAAATAGCGCACTATCATAAATAGCGTTGGAGATGCTTTTATCACTGACGCGACACCGATAAATGATAGGAAAATTAATATCGCATCCCCAGTAAATACCCCTAGAGCAGCCCGATAACCAAACCGTGTGCCGCTCGATGTACTTGTTTTTAATACATATAATGAATTAGGCCCTGGTACGATAATGATTAGTACAAGCCCTGCCAAATAAGTCCAGAAGTTAAGAACGCCAAGATTTTCGAACATATTTTTAACCCTTTATCTTTTTTATTATTTCTATCATAACTTTCAATCTTTGTGAATGTTTATTCTATTAATTAGATATATGAAATGAACTAATAATAAAGATTATTTTAAATCTAACTTATTTATTTATGATAACTAGGCAATCACATTATTATTCATTATTAACATTAGAAGGAATAAATATATGGCTATCATTAGACGATTAGTACAAGATGGTTCATTTGAAGAGTTTTACCCAACAACAATGACGTTCAGTGCTGCAAAGCGTAATTATTTTTTAGGTCACTCAAAAGATAAAACTTACGTTGTATATTCTATGGCTGAAAATGGTAAAATTGACCCAAATGCTCCAGCACAAAAAGGAAAATTAAGATCCTACCTTGGTAACATTCAAGCATTCTATGATACGGTAGAGAATAAACAATATTTATATGGATATAATTTAAGCGAAAAAATTGTCGAGTTATATGAAATCGACGATAAAGCAGGTATAAAACTACTCTATGTTGATGAATTTACTGTTGGAAGTACGATTCAATCAGCAACTCTGTTTATCGCTAATGGGCTTATTCATATATTTAGTCAAGCTGAAAAAGATAAAAGCTGGAGAACTCATAGCTATAGTATCATATAATATCAGCCTTATATTTTATGAAAATTTAAATTAGTTTCCAAGGGGCACTATGCCCCTTATTTAAAATAACTAATTTTAAATTATGTTTTTATAAAAAATAAATAAAAATATTAATCATAACAATATAAATTTATCAGCGTAAAAAACTCTATCATGAGTAATTAATTTAAAATAATAAATTTTATTTCACACATCTAAATTCAATTTTTTAGTACAAGTCTAGTTATATCCTCATCTAAGCTTACATTATTATTATATTCTAATTTACTGATTATTGTAAAATCAGAAGGTAACTATCCAGGTATCACTCAAATAACAGAAAAGACTGCCAACATCTTGATGTAACAAAAATTGAACGCAAAAAACATAAATTTATCGTTTAAATGATATAAAGCATCTACATTATGATTTGTTGTTACTTTTTTCGAACTTTAAAGGTAAAATACACGACATAAAAATATAAAAACCAAACGAAAGTAACGAATAGGTGCAAGGTATAAGTTACTAGTTTTTAACTTAATACAATGTAAATCACTGATATGTCTTTATTAATTACAAAACGCTGTATCAATTGCGATATGTGCGAACCTGAGTGCCCAAATGATGCAATTTTTATGGGCGATGAAATTTATGAAATTGACTCAACTCTATGTACTGAATGTGTAGGCCATTACGACAAACCTACTTGCCAGTCCGTATGCCCAATTACTAATACGATCATCACTGATCCGCAACATATCGAAACTGAAGAACAGCTTTGGGATAAGTTTGTCGCCATTCACCATGCGGATAAAATTTAGGCTTAACTTCACTTTGTTTTCAATTATTCGCCTAGTTACCCCTAAATGCTGCCAGTAACTCTTACTGGCAGCTCAATATGACATCGGTTTAAGAATTACTTTCTATGATAACTGTCGCAGATGCATAGTGCCGCTCATCGGTAATAGAAACATGGCAATGCGTGACTCTTAACCGATTTGCTAGTGCCAATGCTTCTCCTGTTAGGCTTAGTAATGGTTTCCCCAATTTATCATTGCTGACTTCAAATTGGTTAAATGCTAAGCCATTACGGATCCCAGTGCCTAATGCTTTAGCTGCTGCTTCTTTCACTGCAAACCGTTTGGCTAAAAAGCGAGCTGGCTTTGACTGTTGTTGATATTGAACTAACTCAGTCTCCGTTAAGATCCTTTTTGCTAAGCTATCACCCGTTCGTTCAAGAACAGACTCAATACGTGCAATTTCAACAATATCCGTTCCCAATCCAACAATTGCCATTATTTGCGTGCTTCTAATAAGATTTTTTTCATGTCAGCAACGGCTTGAGCCAACCCACTAAATAAAGCTCGACCAATAATTGCATGGCCAATATTAAGCTCATAAATTTCAGGCAACTGCGCAATGCGTTGAACGTTATGGTATGTTAAGCCGTGACCTGCATTGACTTTAATGCCTTTACTTGCTGCGTACACGACGCCATCACGAATACGACGAAATTCTAACTCTTGCTCTTGTTCTGACTTCGCATCAGCATAAGCTCCAGTGTGAATTTCAATAAATGGTGCGCCACACGCTTGAGCAGCATCAATTTGTTGATGATCCGCATCAATGAATAATGAAACAAGAATACCCGCATCAGTTAGACGTTTTACAGCATCAGCCACTTTTTGCTTTTGGCCCGCAACATCTAAACCACCTTCAGTGGTGACTTCTTCACGTTTTTCTGGCACTAAACAGCAAAAAGTCGGTTTGATACGGCATGCAATTTCAACCATTTCCTCAGTTACTGCCATTTCAAGATTCATACGCGTTTGAATAGTTTCATTCAACAAAGCGATGTCTCTATCTGTAATATGGCGACGATCCTCGCGTAAGTGCACTGTAATACCGTCAGCTCCGGCTTGCTCCGCAACAAATGCAGCTTGTACAGGGTCTGGATATTGAGTTCCTCTTGCATTTCTAACCGTTGCAATATGGTCGATATTTACGCCTAACAAAAGCTCTGCCATTTTTTATTCCCCATTAATAAACGCTAATAAACTTATCTACCCACTATCCTACTGTAATTTTCTCTGTTGAGGGAATAAATCTCTCACCATTCGAAGCAAATTCCAATCCGCACGCTCTGTTTCAGTATTTGAACTTTATTTTTGCGAAGCGCTTCGTAAGATTTTATATCGGCAAAAAATTTGCGTTGTCTGATTACGCTAATTCAGCTAAAAAGACACATGAGAAAAGGATGTATGGTAGTAATAACGGCGTGACAAATTAGATAAAAATAAAATTAAAAACAGTTTTAACTCTGTTTGTTATGTTCAACGGGTGAATAAGTAAACTGACGAAATAATTCTCGGCTTTTTAATGGCTTACCACCAAGATAGGGTTTTAATGCCAACCGGGTAAAACGTTTTGCTGCTTTAAGCGTATCTGTGTCAGGGAATTCTCGACTCGCCAATGCTTTCAGTTGTTTCCCCGTAAAACTAAGTTGGTCAACAACTAGACTGCCAATAAACCCCTTTTCTTCTCTATACCGGTAAGTCATTGTGTCAGAAACAGGTTCCCCGCTACCAGCACAATGTAAAAAATCAACACCATAACCAAGGTAAGAAAGCAAAGCTAGTTCAAATCGACGCAATGCAAACTCGGGAGTGTGCTCACTTGCAGCCAGAATTTGTAAGCAGGAGAGGTAATCAAAAAATAGTGCGGAATATGGTGTACCAAACTCTAATACACGCGCGGTTAATTCATTAAGGTATAAACCGCTATATAGAACGGTACCTGTTAAAGGGAGGGCTAAAGATACGGGATCAGCATTAATTAAGGTTTTGATTTCACCTTTGCCACCCCAACGGATAAGCAAAGGTGTAAAGGGCTGTAAACAGCCCCTCAATGGTGAGCGATTACGGCGAGCGCCTTTTGCAAGTAAACGTATTTTTCCTTCACCTTCAGTAAAAAAATCGAGCAGTAAACTCGTTTCACTGTAAGGCCTTGAATGGAGTACAAACGCACGCTGCCAACCACTCACTTTGCCACCTACTATTTTAGGTCGTCAACATAACCTAGGCTGCGTAATGCTCTTTCGTCATCAGCCCAACCAGATTTAACTTTAACCCAAAGCTCAAGGTGAACCTTGTTATCAAACATTCTTTCCATATCGATACGCGCTTCGGTACCAATAGTTTTCAGTTTGCTACCTTTGTTACCAATAACCATTTTCTTTTGGCCTTCACGCTCAACAAGAATTAAGCCATTGATATGGTAAATACCCGCATCTGTTACTTTAAATTGTTCAATTTCAACTGTAACTGAGTATGGCAGTTCGTCACCTAAGAAACGCATGAGCTTTTCTCGGATAATTTCTGATGCCATAAAACGCTGCGAACGGTCAGTAATATAGTCTTCTGGAAAATGGTGCACTGCTTCAGGGATATGCTGTTTTACAATCTTAGCAATGGTATCAACACCTACACCTTTTTCTGCACTGATAGGAACAACATCCAAGAAATTCATTTTCTGGCTGATCATACCAATATGAGGAAGTAAAACCGTTTTATCAGTGACGTTGTCAATCTTATTAATCGCTAAGATCACAGGGCAGCGTAAGCTAGATAGCTTGGTCAGTACCATCTCATCATCAGCGGTCCAATTAGTCCCTTCAACAACAAAAATAACTAACTCAACATCGCCGATTGAACTGGATGCAGCGCGGTTCATTAAACGGTTAATTGCACGTTTTTCTTCAATATGAAGTCCTGGGGTATCAACATAAATAATTTGGTAATTATCTTCTGTATGGATCCCCATAATACGATGGCGAGTCGTCTGTGGCTTTCTCGATGTAATCGAAACTTTTTGCCCCAGTAATTGATTCAATAATGTCGATTTACCGACATTTGGCCGTCCAACTATGGCGACGAAGCCACAGTGGGATTGTAATTCACTCATTCAAGCTCCAAAATTTTCAATGCTTGTTCTGCTGCTGCTTGCTCCGCTTTACGACGGCTTGAGCCAACGCCATTAATCGGTTGGTCAATACCACTGACTTGACAGTGGATCGTAAATTCTTGATCGTGAGCTTCACCCTTAACCTGAACAACCAAATAATTAGGTAGTGGTAAATGGCGCCCTTGCAGATATTCTTGTAACCTTGTTTTCGGGTCTTTTTGTTTATCACCCGGACTGATCTCAACCAGTCTACTTTGATACCAATCTAAAATAATTCTTTCGATCGTTTGGATATCACTATCTAAAAAAATACCACCGATCAGTGCTTCAACAGTATCAGCAAGGATAGATTCGCGACGAAAACCACCGCTTTTTAATTCCCCCGGCCCTAAACGTAAACATTCACCGAGTTCAAATTCACGTGCGATTTCTGCTAATGTATTTCCGCGTACAAGCGTTGCTCGCATGCGACTCATATCCCCCTCGTCTACCTTTGGAAAACGATGGTATAAGTCATTTGCAATCACAAAACTTAAAATCGAGTCACCTAAAAATTCTAGACGCTCATTATGTTTGCTGCTTGCACTTCTATGTGTCAATGCTTGGATTAATAATTCGTTCTGTTTGAATTGATAACCAAGCTTACGCTGTAATCTTTCTAATAAAGAGGGGTTCATGTGCGCCCAACCATTTTTATTTGATAAAAAAGCACACGCAACAGACCTGTAAAATGTCCCATTTTACAAAACTGTTGCGTTTGCACTGACACCTTATTTTCCCACATTTTTTGCAGCTCAGTGGAACTAATTATAAAAAACCATTAGTTACAATAAGTTAAAATAGGTGAGTTAATAATTGAGGAGCCAATAATATTAATTAATTTATATTGTACACTGGGTAAAACAATAATGCTTCGGATAATGCGGATTTTCAAACGAAAACCCGCATTTTCAATATTTAGCTAAACCGACTAATCAAATTATAGTGGACCAATTCGACTAAAGCGTACACCCGTCGGCCATTCGTTTTCTTGCTTATCTAAACTTAACCAAATAAATACCGCACGACCAACTAAATTTTCTTCCGGTACAAAGCCCCACATGCGGCTGTCAGAGCTATTATCTCTGTTATCACCCATCATAAAGTAGTGCTTTTCAGGAACAATCCATTCATTCTTCGGCATGCCTGGTTGCAAATATTTTGCTTCAGTAATCGCTTGGCGAATAATAAGAATTTGATGCTCTACAGTATCTAATTTTTCGCTGCGCTCATACTGACGTAGTGCATTTCTTGGCAATGCTTGATCTAACGGAACTTCATAATTCCCTTTTTGGTTATCAACAACAGAACCGATATCAAGGAACATTGTCCACTCACTCGGGGCTAGAGGGCCATAAACAATTGGCAGTTTCTCTGTGCACTTGTTGTCAGCACAATTAGGGTAAATTGTTAGCTCTTTAGCATCCGGGTTATAAACAATTTTATCTCCCGGTAGACCAATAACACGCTTCACGAAATCCACGTTAGTATCTTTCGGATATTTAAATACCGCGATATCACCACGCTTTGGCTTACCCGTTTCGACTAGTGTCGTTTGGGTAATTGGATCTTTTAGCCCATAAGCAAATTTCTCAACCAACATAAAGTCACCAACTAGCAATGTTGGCATCATTGACCCTGAAGGTATTTGAAATGGCTCATAAATAAATGAGCGCACAATCAATACAATCGCTAACACAGGGAAAATAGACGACCCTGTTTCAAGCCAAGATGGACGGCGGACAGCATTTGCCACATCCGCTTCACTCACTGCGCCATTCGCTGCATCCTGTAACTGCTTGAGTTTTGCTTTACGCGCAGGTGCAAATTTAAACTTGTCTAAACACCATATAATCCCTGTGATTAATGTTGCCAGTGTTAGGATCAAGGCAAAGGTGTTCGCCATTGAGGCTCCTTGTAAACTTAGTCTTTACCAACGTGCAATATAGCAAGGAACGCTTCTTGTGGTAGCTCAACGTTACCAACTTGCTTCATACGTTTCTTACCATCCTTTTGCTTCTGCAACAGTTTTTTCTTACGGCTAACGTCACCACCATAACACTTGGCGAGTACGTTTTTACGCAATTGTTTAACTGTAGAACGAGCAATAATGTGGTTACCAATCGCTGCTTGGATCGCAATATCGAACTGCTGACGCGGGATCAACTCTTTCATTTTTTCAACCAGTTCACGGCCGCGATATTGAGAATTCGCACGGTGAGTGATCAAGGCCAAAGCATCTACACGCTCATTGTTAATAAGAACATCAACACGCACCATGTCTGATGTCTGGAAGCGTTTAAATGCATAATCTAAAGATGCATACCCACGAGATGTTGATTTTAAGCGATCAAAGAAATCCAATACCACTTCTGCCATTGGGATTTCGTAAGTCAGCGATACTTGATTACCATGATAGACCATATTGGTCTGAACGCCACGTTTCTCAATACAAAGTGTAATAACGTTACCTAAATATTCTTTAGGCATCAGCATGTGGCATTCTGCGATTGGTTCGCGTAATTCTTCAATATTGTTCAATGCTGGTAGCTTAGATGGGCTATCAACATACACAATATCACCGTTGGTCTGCTGCACTTCATATACTACAGTCGGTGCAGTGGTAATCAAATCAAGGTCATATTCACGTTCTAAACGCTCTTGAATGATTTCCATGTGCAGTAAGCCAAGGAAACCACAACGGAAACCGAAGCCTAGCGCTGTCGAGGTTTCCGGTTCATAGAATAAAGAGGCGTCATTTAGACTTAACTTACCTAATGCATCACGAAATGATTCATAATCATCAGAACTTACGGGGAATAAACCCGCATAAACCTGTGGTTTAACCTTTTTAAAACCAGGTAATGCTTTATCTGCTGGATTACGAGCGCCAGTTAACGTATCCCCAACTGGGGCGCCGGTGATATCTTTAATCGCACAAACTAACCAGCCCACTTCTCCGCAACTCAAAGCATCACGGTCAATTTGCTTCGGTGTGAAAATACCAAGGCGGTCTGCGTTATACACTTGCCCTGTGCTCATGACTTTAATTTTATCGCCTTTTCTCAATGTTCCGTTCTTAATACGGATCAATGAAACAACGCCTAAATAGTTATCAAACCATGAGTCAATAATCAGTGCTTGTAAAGGTGCATCCACATCCCCAACAGGCGGTGGGATCTCTTTAACGAGGCGCTCAATCACATCTTGAACACCAATACCTGTTTTTGCAGAGCAGCGAACTGCATCATGTGCGTCAAGACCAACAATATCTTCTATCTCATCGGCAACACGCTCAGGATCGGCAGCGGGTAAATCAATTTTATTTAAAACCGGAACAACTTCTAAGTCCATTTCGATAGCGGTATAGCAGTTTGCCAAGGTTTGAGCTTCAACACCTTGCCCTGCATCAACCACCAGCAAAGCACCTTCACAGGCTGCTAATGAACGAGATACTTCATAAGAGAAGTCAACGTGACCCGGTGTATCAATGAAGTTTAATTGGTAAGTTTCACCATCTGAAGCTTTATAATCAAGCGTCACGCTCTGTGCTTTAATGGTGATCCCACGCTCACGCTCTAAGTCCATCGAGTCTAAAACTTGTGCCGCCATTTCGCGGTCGGTTAAACCACCACAAATTTGAATAATGCGGTCTGACAAGGTCGACTTACCGTGGTCGATATGAGCAATGATGGAAAAGTTTCTTATATTATTGATTTTCAAGGTAATATCTTCTTTTAAATTGCCTTACAAAATCAGTTTTGTGCAAATATCGCAACAAAACTAAAATGCTATGATTATCACAAGATTGTTAATTAGCTGCATTTTACATATAAGAACCCGCTAACACAAAGATTCAATGTAAAACAACTGTAAACCTGCATCAGGTTAATAGGTTAGTTGCCGTAATTCATCATTAATACGACCCACATCAACCACTTTTATAGCCATAATCAATCTATTGTAATTTCTAACTCAAAACTGACAAAATATGTTAATGACTTGATTTGTCATAATACTATATCTGTCATAATACTATTTGCCTGCTAACTAACTCTCATCCACAAAAAAGGGAAACATATGTTCCCCTTCTATTGATAATATCAAATTAACCTTCTAACTCAACATATTGAAATTTAGCAATTAATTTGCACTGAAAGCTCGTTTGGAGGTAACCCAATCTGTAAAACGACGGGTTGAAAAGCTTCATCATCACGCCAATTTGATGCAAGTCTACGCGCGACATAAAAACCAATAATACCACCAATTACACCTGAAATCGCTATCCAGAACTGTTCAAAATCAAACGCCTGCGCTAAGCCAGCAAAAATAAATAACCCCAAAATAGGCGTTAGATAAACTAATAGCGCTGAACGAATCAAACTTCCTTCAGGAATACCGACTTCAATTTTTTGTCCTTCAACTAGCGGTTGTTCAATCGCAATTTCTAATTCATGTTCCGTATTTGGCCCTATTTTGCTTAAAGCATAAGAACCGCAGGTTTTACGAGCACCACAACTGCCACACCCGGACGAAGAACCATAGCGCAATAAAGCCCTACCGTTTTGCCAACGGACTACTGTTGCCCACTCTTTTACCATAATTTACTCCCGAAACTGAATACTACCTGCTACCACTTGTGCTGTTGCTAACGGTAATTCACCGATGATAGTGATGACATTTTGCTTTTGCGTCATGGTGTAAATAGTTCGACGCCCATTTTGAAGCGGTTGGTCAAGTAACGGGCCTTTAGTCGATTTTGTCACATTTACAGAAAAGGTAAATAAACCATCACTAAACATTGCGGTTTCTACCACGTCATCTTCAGCTAATTTTCGCGAAGAGCGGGATATTTCTTCAAAACCAGGTGGTAACATGCCAACTTGCCATTTAAAGGAAGGATTTCCATTTTTAGGGGAAATCAATAATGGCGGCATATTTACCTTACTTAACGCAAGTAATGAATCCTTAACTGTTTGGCTATCTAGCACCGTCGAAATCACACGAAATTGTTCTAATGTTTGGCTATTATTATCGAGAAGGTCGATACGTAATGGCAATTTCGTTTCTTCATCGATCAATACTACATAGTTAAACCGAGAATTGTCTTTCGATATTATGCGAATTACTAATGCTGGCCTATCGACAATGTGGGTACGCCCAGCATCAATAAAATTATAATAAGGTTTAATCTGTTGATAATTGGCAAAAACTACTGATGGTAAATTATCAACTATATATTTACCATTTAAGCTAAATGCATCAAAACCAGGTTCAAAGTAACTGATACTATTGCCTTTTTGAACAATTTCACGGCGCGATGAGTCCATTTGGATCATCTGTGAAACAGGCTCACCATTAATGATTGCGTGGCGGTAACGTACTGGTGTTATTGATTGCGGGCTGAATGTCATATAAGACATTTCGTAAGAGAGGTTCTGGGCAGCATTTCCCATTTCTTTAAAAAGAACATCGGCATCTAGTTCAGATGCCGAAGCTTGATTAGAAATAATCAGGCTGCCCGTCAGGCAGATGACGGATAACCATTTGTTCATTATTGCAATTTAACTCCTGCTGAAGACGCAGGTTGTGCAGACTCTTGGTATTGCTGGTTAAGCATCGAGCGTCTTTCAATTTCATATTGTTGAAGCATCGCATTAATGCGTTGATTTTGCTGTTCAACTTGTTGAATTTGCTGCTCATTACCAAACAATTGGTTATCTGAGATATTCAAGCTAACTGGCGCCCCACTACCAACAGGGATCGTGTTAAACATTGGCTCGTCAACAGGAGAGTCAACAGCACTACTTTGGTTATATTGTTGAACACCAACAATCACGGCCAAAGATACACAAGCGGCAACACCAATTTGAGTTAACTGGCTCGCCCAAGGACGAATTTTGCCCCAGAATGGGAAAGCCCCCCAAGTCGCAGGTTCTGGCTGCGATTCGACAACTACCTGAGGATTAATACGCACAGCTTCATTCTCTAATGCTGCCGCAACTTTACTTGCAATATCAAAGTGCATGACTTCACTAGTATCGTTACGCAGAGTATCACGAATAAGATGATAGCTCTCCCAACGTTGTTTTAACGTTGAATCACGTGAAATAGCGTTGACCAGTTCTAAGTCTAGTACTTCGCCATCCATCATTGCGGAAAGTTTCTCTCTTTGCATGCCCAATTACCTTCAGTTAATTGTATCACAATTATATTTAATTGACTGATTTAACATATCAATATTGTTGAATCAGTGGCTGAACTTTATTGTCAATTGCTTCCCTTGCCCTAAAAATTCGAGAACGTACGGTGCCAACTGGGCAATCCATTATTTCTGCGATTTCTTCGTAGCTCAATCCATCTAACTCGCGAAGCGTAATTGCCATTCTAAGATCTTCAGGCAGCGATTCGATGGTTCGGAAAACAACGTTCTTTAATTCATCAGACAACATTAAGTTCTCTGGGTTCGAAATTTCTTTTAAGGCACCTGCGGTTTCAAAGTTTTCTGCATCACTCGCTTCCAAGTCCGACGCAGGTGGGCGTCTATCTTGGGCAACTAAATAATTTTTAGCTGTATTTACCGCAATCCGATAAAGCCAAGTATAAAACGCGCTGTCACCACGAAACGAACCAATGGCACGATAGGCTTTTATAAATGACTCCTGCGCAACGTCAGGCACATCTGCTTGCGGTACATAGCGGGATACTAGGCTCGCGACTTTATGCTGATATTTTATCACCAATAAGTTGAAAGCTTGTTGATCGCCTTTCTGTACCTTTTCAACCAAAATCTGGTCGGTCAGTTGCTCGCTCATTCCAGGAAATATCTCCCGAATTCAGGCCGATAATATGTTAACTTGATCATGTTCTCCCTTCCTAAAGCAAGCACTACTTTGAGTAGTAGAATTCGTTGAAGTTCAATTTAATCTAAAAAAATAGTCAAAAATTTACAAAACTGATAAAAAAATTACTTAGATGATCTTAAAGATCCTTATTAAAACAACTGCCTATAATAATCTTGCAGACTCATATGACAGCATACAGATTTTAAATACGAATGCGATAGCTATCACAGTAAAACCATTTGAATACGTAAATAGCGCTAGGTCAATATACTGTGTCTTAACAGCCATCCACTAATAGCAATAGGGCACTCG
Organism: Providencia sp. M-27; assembly: GCF_011077905.1. Lineage (NCBI taxonomy): Bacteria > Pseudomonadati > Pseudomonadota > Gammaproteobacteria > Enterobacterales > Morganellaceae > Providencia > Providencia sp. M-27. The sequence goes on from NZ_JAALBT010000012.1 coordinate 103,243, forward strand.
ATAGGCTAACATAAAAAACTCAATACATACTATTATATACATGCAAACACTTATGAACGGATCCACACAGCATTACACTGATATTTTAATCATTGGGAGTGGTGTCGCAGGACTTTCAGCTGCCTTACGGCTCGCCCCTTTTCATCAAGTGACCATTCTCAGTAAAAGTAGCCTCAGTGAAGGGGCATCTTATTACGCACAAGGCGGTATTGCCGCTGTTTTTGATGACACTGACAGCATCGAATCTCATGTAGAAGACACGCTAATTGCGGGTGCTGGTATCTGCCAGAAAGAAGCGGTTGAGTTTATTGCCTCCAATGCGAAACATTGTGTTCAATGGCTTATAGACCAAGGTGTTTTATTCGATACTGAAATTACCGAGAACGGTGAAACACAGTATCATTTAACACGTGAAGGTGGTCACAGCCATCGTCGGATCCTACATCATGCAGATGCGACAGGAAAAGAAGTTGAAACCACCTTAGTCGACCTCGCTTTTGCCCATCCAAATATTCATATTAAAGAACGTTATAATGCCGTCGACCTTATCCTTTCTAATGAGGTTGAATCACCACGAATTCTAGGCGCTTACGTATGGAACCGCCAAAAAGAACAAGTTGAAACCATTCGAGCGAAAACGATTGTTCTCGCCACAGGTGGAGCGGCTAAAGTTTATCAATATACTACAAACCCAGATATTTCTTCTGGTGATGGCATCGCAATGGCATGGCGAGCTGGCTGCCGTGTTGCTAACCTTGAATTTAATCAATTCCATCCGACTTGTTTGTTTCACCCACAAGCACGTAATTTTTTATTAACTGAAGCATTACGTGGTGAAGGGGCTTACCTCAAGCGCCCTGATGGAAGCCGGTTTATGCCTGATCACGACGATCGTGGTGAACTTGCCCCTCGTGATGTTGTTGCGCGTGCTATTGACCATGAAATGAAGCGTCTTGGGGCTGATTGCATGTATTTAGACATCAGCCATAAGCCTAACGTTTTTGTTAAAAATCATTTTCCAACTATTTATGCGAAATTGATGACTTTAGGGCTAGACCTGACCAAAGAGCCTATCCCTATCGTTCCTGCAGCCCATTATACCTGCGGTGGTGTTATTGTAGATGAAGCCGGTATGACTGATATCACGAATCTCTATGCTATTGGCGAAGTTAGCTACACAGGCTTGCACGGTGCAAACCGTATGGCTTCCAATTCGCTATTAGAATGCTTGGTATACGGCTGGGCTGCGGCAGAAAACATTAATAAAACGATCAAACAGATCGATGAAATCCCCTATTTATCTGAATGGGATGAAAGCAGAGTACATAATTCAGATGAACAGGTTGTTATTCAACATAACTGGCATGAATTACGTCTATTCATGTGGGATTATATGGGGATTGTAAGAACCACAAAGCGCCTTGAACGCGCACTGCGTCGCATCCATCTATTGCAGCAAGAAATTCATGACTACTATGCAAATTTCCGTATTTCAAATAACTTACTTGAATTACGTAACTTAGTTCAAGTCGCTGAATTAATGGTTCGTTGTGCATTAGAACGCAAAGAGAGCCGTGGGTTACATTACACCTTAGATTACCCAGAGCCACGTCCTAATTCAGGCCCCACTATTTTACAGCCTGAATAACCAAAACTTTAGCCGGCCCTTAGTGCCGGCTTTAGTATTTACCTAATTTAGTATTTCACATAAAATGGTTGGATTAGTTTACGAAATTCATCGGTATATTCCCCATTTTCTTCCTTGAGCGCTAATGATGTCACCTTAGTTTCAATATTCTGTAATCGTAAACCTAACAACATCCGATGATAAGGTGTTACCCTTTTATCACTCACATTGATGCGAAAAGCAGTAAACCAGCCAGAATCTTCGGCCATCTTCTGTAATTTCTCCCCTGCGTCATGTGGTAGCACTAAGCAAAATAGTCCATGAGCAGCAAGGCAAGCTTTCGCACTTTCAAGTAAAACATCATGTGTTAACGTTGATGTATATCTTGCTTGGTCTCGTTTTTCATCTCGACATGCAACCGCAGGCTCGAAGTAAGGTGGGTTACTGACAATTAAATCATATTGCGCGGGAGACGACTGGCTGTAACTTACAATGTCCTGGTTGATAACCTGTAAACGCTCAGCCCATGGTGACCCAATAAAGTTTTCTTGCGCTTGCGCTGCTGCATCACTATCTAACTCAACGGCATCAACACGTAATATTGTATTTCTCTGTGCTAGCATCAACGCGATTAACCCGCTACCGCTCCCAATATCTAAAGCAGACTGGATACCCTCTACAGGGGCCCAAGCACCCAATAGCACACCATCCGTTCCCACTTTCATCGCACATCGGTCATGAGCCACAAAAAACTGTTTAAACGTAAAACCGCCTTTGCGGTAATTCTTTTCTTGCTTACACATTCAGGCACTCTAATTGGTTAATACTTATTCGATCATTCTCATTTTAAGCAAATAAAAGTGATAATTTAACCTATTTGCTACAATATAATTCTCATATTACGGGAATTATATTTGAGACGGAAAAAATTTACTGATAAGTTCGAAAAAAAGGAGATGCCATGAACAGTATAAATAGAACCTTAGACATCTTGTCTTACATTACAACTTGCGCCTCTCCGGTGACACCACAGTCTATTTCGTCAGCGCTAGATATCCCATTATCAACCGTTTATCGGTTACTGACAATTCTCATAGATTGGGAATTTGTATCTCACGCAAAACAATACGGTACATATTGCGTCGGTTCGCAGAGTATCAAAAATCAAGAAAAATACTATCACCACAGTTTATTGATGAGCGCCTCTAAACAAGAGCTACAAACTTTAGCGAAAAAAACCCAAGAAACCGTGGCGATTATCACCTCAAATCTACGAGAAACCATTTGTGTCGACATGATAGAGAGTGAACAAGCACTGCGCTGTTCCTTTATTATTGGTCGTGGTAATACCTTAATTAAAGGCGCCAGTGCGAAAACATTGTTAGCTTTTCGCCATGAACTCTATCAAAAACAAGTGGTTGAAGCTCATACAAAGCAATTAACCACTGAACAACAAAAAATAAAGCTACAACAAGATTTACAACAAATACGCCAACAAGGTTACGGCATGTCTGTAAGTGAAATCGATGAAGGCGTACTGGGTGTCTCTGCCCCCATTTTCAAAGGGAATGATGTATTAGCCGTCGTTTCAGTTATGGCACCTGAATTTCGTTCTACGCATCGTGTGGATGAATTTATCACGCACACCTGCCAAGCCGCGCATAACATCACTAAACTAATTAACTTGGAGTAACTATGACACAACCTTTCCAATGGCAAGGGCGCACAGATGGTGAAACACAAGAACACTTGCGCATCCACCAAGTCATGAACAAACACGCACCCGCCAAATTTGCATTAATTGGTTTTGCCTCTGATGAAGGCGTCCGACGCAATAAAGGCCGCCAAGGCGCTAAAGCAGGCCCTGATGCAATTCGTCACCAGCTGGCAGGGTTGCCTATTCATCAACCACTTGCGATCAAAGACGTTGGTACAATCCGCTGTGATGATGGCAATTTAGAAGCAGCACAGCGCTGTTTATCTGACCAACTTATTGCTCTCCTCGCTGATAACCAAAAGCCGATTGTCCTTGGCGGTGGTCATGAAGTTGCATTTGCAAGCTTCCAAGGTTTGTTTGACTATGTTGAACAGTATCAAACAGGTAAAACGATTGGCATTATCAACTTTGATGCACATTTTGATTTACGCGAAGCCCCTGTCGCCACATCTGGCACCCCATTTTTACAGTCCGCCATGCTGTGTCAGCAACACCAACGTCCTTTCCAGTATTTATGTTTAGGCATCGCTGATCATGGCAATACAAAAGTCCTATTCGATACCGCAGATAAATTGGGTTGCCAATATATCCGCGATAAAGAGTTAGCTTATTCCAAGCTACCTCAAGCTATTGAAAAAATTAAAAACTTCATTGGCGCTGTAGACTATTTATATGTCACCGTTGATTTAGATGTATTTTCTGCAGCTATCGCACCGGGTGTGAGTGCGCCTGCACCGAAAGGCATTTCCACTGAAATTTTTGATGAACTATTTGCCATTATTAAGCACAGCCAAAAAATTGCTGTTTTTGATATCGCAGAATGCAACCCTGAATTTGATATTGACAACCATACTGCCAAACTCGCGGCTTATTTGATTTACCAATACTTATTCTAATAAAACAACACAACAACTCGACTGATAAATACACTGTTTCTCACGCTGTTAAGATAATTAATTTTCAAACACCACAATAAAAATAGCTTTGAAGTTGATTATCAAACTAGCCGTAGCGCAATGACTTAATAGTTTTTAACTATTGAATTTCGCGTTACAGCTAGGCGGCAAGTGACGTTATCCCTAGGAGCATACAAAAGTATGTGACTAGGGTAACGGAGCGCGGCCAACAACGCTGTAGCGTGAAAGACAACAGTTAAAAAGGGAAAAATATGATTCTACACCTCGACACACTCTCCACCCTCTTCCTAACGGTGATCTGCCTACTCATGGGGATCCACTTAAAAAAACGCATCGAATGGCTACAACGCTTCTGTATCCCTTCTCCCGTCATTGGTGGTTTTCTCGTTAGTTTGATCATTTGGGGGCTTAAATCATTTAACCTAGCCGAAATCAACTTTGATACCAGTTTACAAACCTTCTTAATGGTCGCCTTCTTTACAACTATTGGTATTGATGGCAGCTTCCGCATCTTAAAAAGTGGCGGCCGGTTACTCTTTATCTACCTGTTTATCTGCTGGTTTGTGGTTATCTTCCAAGACACCTTTGGTGCAGGCCTTGCGCATTTACTCGGTGTTGACCCTGTTATTGGTATCATGGCTGGTGGTGTTTCACTTACTGGGGGCCATGGCGGTGCGGCTGCCTTTGGTGGAATGGCTGAAGGCCTTGGTGTGCAATCTGCAACAGTTGCAGCAATTGCCGCGGCAACTTTTGGCCTAATTACAGGAAGTTTACTCGGTGGCCCTATTGCAACATTCTTAATTAAGAAATTTAATGTGCAGATTAAAGCAGATGAAAACGTTGAGCGAGTTCAAGTTCCTGAAACTATCGCAGGGAAAATTGAATCTATCGATGCTCATGCTTTTCTAAAAATGCTGGCGCTCGTCCTAGGGATTATGGTCATCGGCCAATTCGCTTCAGCGCAATTTACTAAAGCAACCGGGTTTTCATTACCCAGCTATGTTGGGGCGATGATCATTGCAATCGTAATTCGCAATGTTAATGACCAAGTAGAATTATTCCGTATTAACCAAAAATCGGTTGACCTTATCTCTGAAGTTTCACTTGGCCTATTTTTAACTATGGCTATGATGTCACTGAAAATATGGGAACTAAAAGCTGTTGCTTTGCCACTATTCACCATATTATTGGCACAAGTCATTATTTTAATTCTATTGGTTGTCTTTGTCATTTTCCGCTTATTAGGCAAAAACTACGATGCCGCGGTAATGTGTGCTGGCTTAATGGGGCATGGTTTAGGCGCAACGCCAAATGCAATGGCAAATATGTCCTCTGTATGTGAACGTTACAAACAAGTATCAATGAAAGCTTTCATGATTGTGCCACTCAGTGGCGCGGTGCTCATTGACTTAGTTGGTATTCCTTATCATACATGGTTAATTAATATACTTAGCTAAGCATGATGAAGGAGGAGCTTTCTCCTCCTTCAATTATTTATCTTCCCTGTATTTCATTCATATGTATCGATATATCGCTCCCTGTCCGTAATGAAAACAGTTACACTTGAGCAAAGCTGATTTTTTCAGGTGAACAATTTTGCTAACCTGTTTATAATCAGCGCCCCAAATAGAGGTATATCATGACTGCATCCACTTTTACTGAACTTGAACTTGATGAAAGCCTAATAGATGCGCTTTCAGACAAAGGCTATCAACGTCCGACTGCTATTCAAGCGGCAGCCATTCCTGCTGCAATGGATGGCCGCGATGTATTAGGTTCAGCCCCGACAGGAACAGGTAAAACCGCCGCGTTTTTACTGCCTGCGATCCAACATTTACTTGATTTCCCTAGAAAGAAATCAGGTCCGCCTCGCGTTCTAGTTGTCACGCCAACGCGTGAATTAGCCATGCAGGTTGCTGACCAAGCAAAAGAATTATGCGCCCATAATCACTTAGATATCGCTACAATCACGGGTGGTGTTGCTTATATGAATCACGCTGAAGTTTTCAGCGAAAATCAAGACATTGTCGTCGCAACAACAGGCCGTCTACTCCAATATATTAAGGAAGAAAACTTTGACTGCCGTGCCGTTGAAATTTTGATCCTTGATGAAGCTGACCGCATGCTCGACATGGGGTTTGCAAATGACATAGAAACAATCGCAGGTGAAACACGCTGGCGTAAGCAAACCATGCTGTTTTCTGCCACTCTTGAAGGCGAAGCGATTCGTGATTTTGCTGAGCGCTTATTAGAAGACCCAATTGAAATTGATGCAGACCCTTCTCGTCGTGAACGTAAAAAAATTCAGCAATTTCATTACCGAGCTGACACGCTAGAGCATAAAACAGCCTTACTGTGCCATTTATTAAAACAAGACGAAGTCACCAAAGCCATCGTTTTCGTTCGTAAGCGTGAGCGTTTACGCGAATTAGTTCAATGGTTACGTGAGGCCGGTATCGAACCTTGCTATCTCGAAGGTGAAATGCCACAAGCTAAACGCAATGAAGCTGTACGCCGCCTAGTTGATGGCCAAGTTAAGGTACTCGTTGCAACAGATGTGGCTTCTCGTGGTTTAGATATCGAAAACGTTAGCCATGTATTTAACTTTGACTTACCGAGAACTGCTGATGTGTACTTGCACCGTATTGGTCGTACTGGTCGAGCGGGCCGTAAAGGAACGGCAATTTCCTTAGTCGAAGCGCATGATTTCCCTTTATTTGGTAAAATTACTCGTTATATTGAAGAGCCTATCAAGATCCGTGTTGTGGATTCTTTACGTCCAACAACTAAAGCCCCTTCAGAAGCGATGTTAAATAAACCAAAACCATCGAAGAAAGTACTTGCTAAGCGTAAAGAAAAGAAAAAAGAAGAACAAGCCAAGAAAAAAGAAAAAGTACGCCATCGCGACAAGAAAAATATTGGGAAACGTCGTACTCCTGCTAGCCCTTCCGTATCAACAGATAACGACAAAAGCTAGTCACTAAAAACGGGTTTAGGCCCGTTTTTTATTTAGCTCATCATTTGAAAAGCTTTATCTCGCATTTGTTTACCTTCAGGCGTTAATAAATCATATTTAATAATGTGGTTACCAAGTATATCCTTACAGTCTAACCCTTTATTATTTTTGATTCGCCAATCAGCCCCATTCTCTAATAATAATGCAGCAACATCGAGAGCATGGCTATTTAAGGCATCGTGTAAAGGAGTATTCCCAAAATTATCTCTAATATTAACTGCTAACCCATTTTTTAATAAAAGTTGTGATTGTACAAAACAGCCATTTTGCGCCGCTAAATGTAGAATACTTTTTTGTTCTCTTGATTGAAACATTTTAATTGTTTGACCATATCGGGATTCAATTAAAATTTTCATAAATTGCCCATTAGCCGTTCTAACTGAGTGTTGAGCCAGAAAATTAATGTCACAAGGTTTATGGCCTAATGATAAAAGTGCTGAAAACTCAGTTATATTCCCTTTTCTTATTGCACTTTCACAACACTCTTGCCAACTCATTTCCTGTTTTTCTTCTTTAATTGGAAACGTTTCTAATGGTATTTCTTTTACCTTATTATATTCACCTGTAATTGCATTCCAATTATTCCATGGTTTATACTTGCACATAACCCTAATAATTTTAAGCATTGAATGAGCAATAAAACTTCTTGTCAATAAACGGGTCGGTAACCAATCTTTCCAAGAACTATGTTCGCTATAAGCCATTTTAATACAATTTCCCAATGCAGAAGGGATCGGTAAAGAGTTTTGTAATCTATCGAGCCAGTCATATTGCACCGTGTAATAGCGTATCAACCCTTCTTGTGCCATTTTTTCAGCAATGTGATAATCAATCCCAATATTATTAATAGTGTTTTTTGCCAACCCTGCAGGACTGAATGCAATACAGGGGGATTGACTCGCTAACGCCGCAATTGAAGCTAGTCCTCCTCCTAATGAATGTCCCGTGCAAATCGTATTTCCATTTACTGCATTGAATAAAATATTCATCAAGTTAACAGCTTGATAATATTGAAACTCATAAAAACCAAGACCTTGACGAATATTACTGTAAAAATCGATAATATCATTAGTACCAGCAAAACAAAGAATATATAAATCATTAAATCGACAGATATTAGCTTGAAATCCTGTTTGATCGTCATTTAATAATTCAGCGTTAATTCCAAGATCATAAATCTCTTTATTATTTAATCTTTCAACTCCTTGTATATTCCGCCAATCTTTATGATAGGCCCCCTGCGATAGTAAAGCTAAAATATAATCGTTTTGTTGAGCATTCCCTCCTAAAAAATCCTCTCTTAATATATTTTTAGGCCATTGTTCTGTTATGCAAGGTTTAATCTCTTGGTGTTCTTGCCGTAAATAAATATTTAAATTTTCTCTAACAAAAACATATTCATCTTTTTTTGATAGTGTTTGTTGTGTAGATAATAACATGAATTCTCCCTAACAAGTGTATTTGTTGGAAGAATATTGAAATACAAATAACCAAGGAGGGAAATAATCAACTTTATTAGTAACAAATAAAAAGCCATTGATAACAATGGCTTTAGAATTTAATATACATTACTAGATGTAATTATATTTAATATTTATTACAAGCTTTCAGTGAAAGTACGAGTAATAACATCACGCTGTTGTTCTGGTGTTAATGAATTAAAACGCACAGCATAACCAGAAACACGAATTGTTAATTGTGGATATTTTTCTGGATTTTTGACTGCATCTTCTAATGTTTCACGGCTCAATACGTTAACATTTAAGTGCTGACCACCTTCAACGCGTACAGTTGGTTTCATTTCTAAAGGAACTTCACGATACTCAAAAGCACCTAATTCGTCTTTAGCAACGATTTGCCCTTCGTTATAATCGGCTTTCGCACAAACACAACGAGCTTCATTTTTTTCGTCATCGAGTAACCAGAACGAATTCAACAATGCTGCATTATCAGTTTTTGTAATTTGAATACCTGTAATCATGTCGACCTCCACGTTCGAGCTAGATTGCATTCGATTTGCTTAATAAATCGAAGCTACATTAACCATTAATCTTATGAAAACTTGCAATTGGATATTTGGTCTAACCAATGTATATAGGTATTTTATACCAGCTAGAACCCCTTTTTTCTTTGATATTTATCAATTATTCCACTTAGCAACTAATTTACTCAGCTCAACTTTATGATTTAAATCAAAATTCATAATTTGTTTTTTTAACTATTTTTATAAAATTTCAATTTTTTTTAAATTAATCGTCAATATCAGGGCTTTATCTCTCCCTCATGAACCAGTAAGCTTATAGCTATCAACTGGTTCATATAATTGTTCCTTCATAAATTCATTGTTATGGAATATTTCATGTCAAACTCCATTACGTGGCACGATGTTATTGGCCCTGAAAAATCAAAATCTTATTTCAAAGAAACATTGGCGTATGTCGCAGAGCAACGTAAAAATGGTAAGGTTATCTACCCTGCTCAAGACGACGTTTTTAATGCATTTAAGTATACCGAGCTTTCCGATATTAAAGTGGTTATCCTAGGACAAGACCCATATCATGGACCAGGGCAAGCCCATGGTCTCTCTTTTTCCGTACTTCCTGGAATTAAGCCACCCCCATCATTAGTGAATATGTATAAAGAGCTCGAAAAGGATATTGATGGATTTCAAAGGCCGGCTCATGGTTACTTGCTCAGTTGGGCTCAACAAGGCGTTTTACTCCTTAATACCGTCCTCACCGTAGAACAAGGCAATGCCCATTCCCATGCGCATTTAGGTTGGGAAACATTTACAGATAAAGTCATTGAAGCAATTAATGAAAATACTGAGGGTGTGATTTTTTTACTCTGGGGCTCGCATGCCCAGAAAAAAGGTAAAATTATTGATACCAAACGCCATCATGTTCTGAAAGCACCTCACCCTTCTCCGCTTTCTGCTCACCGTGGTTTTCTAGGATGTGGACATTTTTCACAAACAAATGAAATTTTAGCTCAGCAGGGCAAAACCCCCATTGATTGGGCGCCAGTGATTAATGAATAATTTCAGATTGTAGACATAGAAAAAATGGGATACTTATGCATCCCATTTTATCAATTACTTAGACACAATAACCATTGCAGGTCTGAGTAAACGGTTATTTAGCGTGTACCCTTTTTGCATCACATTAATCACATGATTAGCTTGGTGATCTGGTGACTCAATCATCGTTATCGCTTGATGAACTTCAGGATTGAATGGCACATTCACTTCACTTACAGGCTCAATACCGAACTTAGCCACGGCATCTAAGAAGGTTTTCAGTGTTAAATTTAGCCCTTCTAACATCGCTTTAGACTCTTCACTTTCATGGTCTGCAGCATCTATTGCGCGTTCTAAGTTATCAATCACTGGTAATAATTCATTTGAGAATTTTTCCAATGCAAATTTATGTGCTTTCTCGATATCTTGCTCAGTCCTGCGACGAATATTTTCAATTTCGGCGTGTGCACGCAACATTGCTTCACGTTCAGTTTTTTGTGAAGCCTCTAATTGTTGCTCAAGCTCAGCAATACGCGCGGCTAACGCTTGTTCGTCTGCTTGTAATTCATCAGCTTGTTGAACGTCTACTTCTTGCTCTACTTGAACTTTTTGTGATTCATTTTGCTCAGAAGCTTGCTCATCATGCATGTTTTGGTCTTTACTACTCATGAATATCTCCGCGTATTTAGCATTAATCCCATATATGAGAGTATTATGGGGATCTAATACAGGGATTCAAGGGAAGTCATACAATCAGAGGCCAAAAAAGTATGCGAAAGGACAATAATACACCACCAACACATTTTAAAACGATAGGCATTGTCGGGCACCCTAGGCACCCTGAGGCATTGGCAACTCATGAATTAATATACCATTGGTTAATTTCAAAAAATTATCATGCCATTATCGATAAACAAGTTGCTAAAGATTTAAAATTAACTAATGCCAACACTGGGACATTAACTGAAATAGGCCAACAGGCTGATTTAGTTGTCGTCGTTGGCGGTGATGGCAACATGCTTGGTGCTGCTCGTATTTTATCTCGGTATAATAATAAAGTTATTGGTGTAAATCGTGGTAATCTCGGTTTCCTTACTGATTTAGACCCTGATAACGCATTACAACAACTTTCGAGTGTTCTTGACGGTAAATATCGTGAAGAAAGACGTTTTTTGCTCGAAGCACAAGTTATTAAAGCTAACCAAAAAGCACGTAAAAGCACCGCAATTAATGAGATTGTTCTCCACCCTGGCAAAGTTGCGCATATGATCGAATTCGAGGTCTACATTGATGAAAAATTTGCCTTTTCTCAACGTTCTGATGGCTTGATTATCGCCACACCAACAGGCTCTACAGCTTATTCTCTTTCCGCAGGTGGCCCTATTTTAACCCCAAACTTGGACGCGATTGTATTGGTGCCCATGTTTCCACATACCTTATCCTCAAGACCACTGGTCATTAGCAGTGACAGCAGTATTCGGCTGAAATTTTTACGAACAAATATTGATTATGAAGTCAGCTGTGATAGCCAAATCATGCTTCCTATTCAGGATGGCGAGGAAGTCATTGTTAAACGTAGTAATAAAAATCTTAATTTAGTTCACCCACAAGATTATAATTATTTCAATACGTTAAGTTCAAAATTAGGCTGGGCTAAAAAAACTTTCTAATTTTTTCATTCTGCCTCTTTACTGTATAAAAAAACAGTCATACACTGTATTAAAACACAGGTGTGTATTTTTACAGGAGAGCGCAGATGCTTACCCAACTAACAATTAATAATTTTGCAATCGTACGTGAATTAGAAATTGATTTCCGTAATGGTATGACCGCCATAACCGGTGAAACAGGTGCGGGTAAGTCTATTGCTATTGATGCACTTGGCCTGTGTCTAGGGAATCGAGGTGAAGCCAATATGGTACGCCCTGGTGCACAACGTGCTGACCTTTGCGCTCGCTTTTCCTTAGTAGATGCACAATTAGCTGCCAATTGGCTTACAGAACACCAACTTGATAACCAAAATGAGTGCTTATTACGTCGTACTATCTCTCCAGATGGTCGCTCCCGTGGCTTTATTAATGGCGTTTCAGTTCCTTTATCACAACTTAGAGAACTAGGCACATTGCTGATTCAAATCCATGGTCAACACGCACACCAGCTCTTGCTAGATAGCTCTCATCAAAAATCCTTGCTTGATGCCTATTCCAACCAGCAAGAACTACTGGTTCAAATGAAAAAAGCATGGCAAACATGGCATGATTCCTGCCAACAATTAGCCGTCTTTCAAAAGCAGGTGCAAGAGCGTGAATCTCGGCAGCAACTGCTGGAATATCATCTGAAAGAACTAAACGAATTCCGCCCTGTTCAAGGAGAGTTTGAAGAAATAGACCAAGAATATAAGCAACTCGCTAATCATGGGCAGTTTTTAGCTATTGGGCAAACAACAACACAAATACTATCCGAAAATGATGATTCGAATGTTATTAGCTTATTAAATATGGCAAAAAATGAATTGACTGACTTGGTTGCTCTCAATCCTAAATTCTCAGAATTACTTGATATGCTTGAAGAAGCATCAATACAAGTCAGCGAAGTCAGCGATGAAATCAAGCACTATTGTGACCAATATGAGCTTGACCCTAATCGCTTGTTTGAACTGGAAAAGCGTATCTCCAAACAAATCAACTTAGCGCGTAAACACCATGTCACACCAGAAGCCTTACCTGAATTATTTCAGCAATTACTAAGCGAACAAGAACAGATAGCCAATCAGAATGAAGACGCAGAAGTCTTAAATGCACAAGTACAAGCGAATCATAATACAGCTCTCGAATGTGCAAAACGCTTACACCATGTACGTTTACATTATGCACAAGAGTTAAGTACATTAATTACCAATAGTATGCATCAACTTTCAATGCCTCATGGCCTATTTACTATTGATGTAAAATTTATACCTGAACAACTACAAATCGATGGTGCCTGTAAAGTAGAATTCAATGTGACGACTAACCCAGGACAACCACACCAAGCGCTTGCTAAAGTTGCATCGGGTGGTGAATTATCACGTATAGCATTAGCTATCCAAGTCATTACTGCTAAAAAAATGGATACCCCTGCATTAATATTTGATGAAGTCGATGTCGGTATTAGTGGACCAACCGCAGCAATTGTAGGGAAGTTACTACGTGAACTAGGTGAGTCAACGCAAGTGATGTGCGTGACACATTTACCACAAGTAGCTGGGTGCGGTCATCATCACTTTTATGTGAGTAAAGAGACAAACGGTGTAGAAACAGAAACTCACATGCAATTACTGGATAAAAAAGCCAGATTACAAGAACTTGCGCGTCTTCTTGCTGGTTCTGAGGTAACAAAAAATACGCTTGCCAACGCGAAAGAGTTACTTGCAGCATAATTTTTGACAACTTTTTTATGCTTATGTGGTCTTAGAGTCGATAAGGAAGGTTTTAAATTGTATCAATGTCGATTATCATTGATGTTCTGACTCCAAAAGGAATGAGATATCCATGCGTTATAAATTGTTAACTGCTGCAGCACTATCACTCGCATTAATGTCTACGGGCTGTTCAATGATGGAACGTCTTGTCTATCACCCGGACATTAACCAAGGTAATTACCTCACAGCGAAAGATGTTGCTAAGATCCAAAAAGGAATGACACAGCAACAAGTCGCTTATACTTTGGGCACGCCAATGTTATCTGACCCGTTTGGTACTCAGACTTGGTATTATGTTTTCCGCCAAGAACTTGGGCATGACCCAGTTCAGCAAGAAACTTTAACTCTGATCTTTGATCGTAATGGCATTCTGACTGACATCAAAAACGAGAAAAATCTTGCCGCGCAGGAATCAATGGAAGCCGCTGAAACAAAAGTATCAGAAACTAAAGCCGCTGACTAACCATAAGACACTAGGGCCACCTAGTATGATAATAACAGCCTGTCTTTTGAAAAGTTATTCAGGCGGGTTGTTATTATGAGTGCCTTTATTATAGATTTATTTAATCTCATTTTAACTAAATAAATTTCAATAAAAAACCGAGCTTTTGCTCGGTTAGCTACAATAGAATAAAGTTACTTATTTTTAGCTTCTTTAGATTTTTCGGCTCGTTTACGCCTTAATTCTTTTGGATCAGCAATCAAAGGTCGATAAATCTCAACACGATCCCCATCTTGCACTAAATCAGTCAATTTAGCGGGTCGGCTATAAATACCAATCTTATTTTTTTTAAGGTCAATATCATCCCTAAGGGCTAGGATGCCAGAAGCAAGTATTGCTTCTTCTATTGTGCTACCTTCTTTAACTTTAACTGATAACAAAAATTGCTTTTCAGGAAGCGCATATGTCACTTCAATGTTCAGCTCAGACACTGTAAACATCCTTTGCTCTTAAAGTGAAAGCTTGTACCATATTATTTGCTAATTCTTTGAAAACTTTGCCAAATGCAAGCTCTATCAATTTATTTGTAAATTCAAAATCAAGGTGAAATTCGATTTTACAAGCATCCGCACTTAAAGGAATAAATCTCCAACCACCCGCTAATTTACTAAATGGCCCTTCCACAAGTTGCATATGAATGCACTTGTTATCTTCTAGCACATTTTTTGTGATAAAAGTTTTGCTAATGCCTGCTTTTGACACCTCAACAGAGGCGGTCATCTCTTCAGAACTATGACTAATAATTTGGCTACCGACACACCCTGGCAAGAAGCTTGGATATGAAATAACGTCATTAACGAGTTTATACATTTGTTCTGCGCTAAACGGAACTAACGCAGAGCGGCTAATCTGTGGCATATCAATTCCTATCCCCAAAAACTGAGCGTATAATACCACCTTTGATTGGTTAAACAAAAAACAAAACCCACATAGGGCAAGATTTGCACAATCAAAAAAATATCAGCTTAGAAAGATTTCTTTCAACTCAGCTTACAGTATAATGATTGCACTATGACAAAGAAAAAACCATATAAACCCGGTTCAGCAACAATTGCTATGAACAAGCGTGCTCGCCACGAATATTCTATCGAAGAGGAGTTCGAGGCGGGTCTATCCCTACAAGGTTGGGAAGTTAAATCACTCCGAGCAGGCAAAGCCAACATTGGAGATAGCTACGTTCTTTTAAGGGACGGTGAAGCTTATTTATTCGGTGCAAACTTCACTCCACTGACAGTTGCATCATCGCATGTTGTATGCGACCCAACTCGTAGCCGTAAGTTACTTTTAAATCAACGTGAATTAGATACACTCTACGGTAAAGTTAATCGTGAAGGTTATACCGTTATTGCACTTTCCCTCTACTGGAAAAATGCATGGTGTAAAGTTAAAATTGGTGTTGCCAGAGGTAAAAAATCTCACGATAAACGTTCTGACATTAAAGAACGTGAATGGCAACTCGATAAAGCACGTATAATGAAACATTCTAATCGCTAACCTCTAGCTTTATAGAGTATTTTTCTGTTATACTGCGCTCAACAACTTGGGGCTGATTCTGGATTCGACGGGATTTGCGAAACCCAAGGTGCATGCCGAGGGGCGGTTGGCCTCGTAAAAAGCCGCAAAAAAATAGTCGCAAACGACGAAAACTACGCTTTAGCAGCTTAATAACCTGCTTAGAGCCCTCTCTCCCTAGCCTCCGCTCTTAGGACGGGGATCAAGAGAGGTCAAACCCAAAAGAGATCGCGTGGATGCCTTGCCTGGGGTTGAAGCGTTAAATTTAATCAGGATAGTTTGTTGGTGGCGTGTCTGTCCGCAGCTGGCAAATGAATTTAAAGACTAGACTAAGCATGTAGTACCGAGGATGTAGAAATTTCGGACGCGGGTTCAACTCCCGCCAGCTCCACCAAATTATCTTCTAAGGACGTCCAAAGAAGACTGAAAAGCCCGCTAACTCAATGAGTTGCGGGCTTTTTTATGTCCTACACTGTCCTATTTTATCCCACCCAAGCTAATTCCTTTAGGCCCATTGATAGGCCCAACGAAAAGAACTAACATCTTTGTTGGGCCTAAACGCATGGAGATTTTTCATGGCAAGAAAAACTAAGCCATTAACCGATACCGAAATCAAAGCAGCTAAACCGCAGGACAAGGACTATCAGCTGTATGATGGTGATGGACTCACACTGCTAATCAAATCTAGCGGAAGCAAGTTATGGCAATTCCGTTACTACCGCCCTTATACAAAACAAAGGACCAAACAAAGTTTTGGGGCCTACCCTGCTGTCACACTTTCCGATGCTAGAAAACTTAGAGCAGAATCTCGCTCATTACTGGCGAAAGATATTGACCCTCAAGAATATCAGAAAGATCAAATAAGGAACTCTCAAGAGGCTAAAACTAATACCTTCCAACTAGTCGCTGAACGTTGGTGGGAAGTGAAGAAATCCACCGTCACAGAAGACTACGGTAATGATATCTGGCGTTCACTTGAACGAGATGTTTTTCCCGCCATAGGCGATATCAGCGTTACCGACATCAAAGCACATATATTGGTCCAAGCAATACAACCAGTTCAAGCCAGAGGTGCATTAGAAACCGTTCGCCGCCTTTGTCAGCGTATTAACGAAGTCATGATCTACGCTCAAAATACTGGGTTAATTGATGCCGTTCCAAGTATCAATATTGGCAAAGCTTTTGAAAAACCCAAGAAAAAGAATATGCCAAGTATTCCCCCTGATCAGCTACCAAAGCTCATGCAGACAATGCGTACAGCTAGTATTAGCCTATCTACTCGATGCTTGTTTATGTGGCAGCTACTCACCATCTCGCGCCCTGCCGAAGCCGCTGAAGCTCGCTGGGACGAAATCAACTTTGAAACCAAGGAATGGAAGATCCCCGCTGCTAGAATGAAAATGAACCGTGAGCACACTGTTCCGTTATCTGAAGCTGCTTTAGCTATTTTAGAGCTAATGAAACCATTAAGTGGTAATCGTGAGTTTATCTTTCCTAGTCGAATCAAGCCTACCCAACCGATGAATAGCCAAACCGTCAATGCGGCATTAAAACGCGCTGGATTCGGTGGTGTACTTGTTTCACACGGTCTACGCTCAATTGCTAGTACGGCACTCAATGAGCAAGGATTTCCACCTGACGTTATCGAAGCCGCCTTAGCCCATGTTGATAAAAACGAAGTTAGACGCGCCTATAATCGCAGTGACTACCTAGAGCAAAGACGCCCCATGATGCAATGGTGGGCTGATTTTATTGAGGAAGCAGATAGGGGGAGTATTATTGAAGGCGGGATAAGAGGAATATCGCTAGTTGGATAACTTATTATGGTACCAGCTAAATTTAGCTGGTACCATAATAGCGCAGATCTATACATCATCCAGACGTCAGATATGTGCCAGGAGCGGACATTGCTGACATCAAAATGTGTTAATCAAACGGGAACAGGTTAAACCTTCAGTTCACGTTAACAGCGGGTGCGGATATTTCGTTGTCCGCGCCAAATTATGTTGGCGTTCCACCGTCGTAACACGACACTGTGTGTTCCCAAACACACAGGAAACAGAAAAGGAAAGTGAATACTGCGATTTTGAAACTCTGGTAATCCAAGGGAGAAAATGAGCGCACCGGATCTGATGCTGAGAAGATTGCAGATATTGCCTAGGAACAGGGGTTACGACTTCACTCCAGAGAAACACTCACCATGACAGAGTGAAATACCTCATTGACCATCGCAACATTGGCTAACTCATACAGGCCGCATATGCGGCCTTTTTAGTCTGGATATTGAACATCTACTTCATTCTTTCGAATCTCTGATGAGATTTTTGAACACGCCTTTATTAATTCATCCAAGACTATAGCGAGTTTGGAAAAATCATATTTGCTAAAATCCTTACTCCCTGGTCTTAGTTTCATGAATTTTTTCGTGTAATAGTCTTTATTTTCCAGCGCACCTTGATAAGCATCGCTTTCCTTTTTGTAACTTGACCACCGGATTTGTGCTTCGTCATATTCAGAAAATGTTAGATCCAGATAGCATTCAATCGCTACAGCCCTGCCATTGATGTTTTCATGGGTAACACCATGGGGCCCAATAGCTGGAAATTGATTGAAATCAGGAAGATCAGGAAGATGAATACAGTTGATATTGTGAGGTAATGCGAGTTTACGGATCTTGTTGTACGCCTCAATTCCTTCGCAATCATTGTCCAAAACGAAAACAATCAAATTTTGAATGTCGATTTTAACGAGTCCGGCTGCGAACTTCACCAAATTCCCAGAACCAGTGAACGGGTATCCCTCACTCATATCAATGAAGTGAAAAAAATCCGCAATATCAGGGCGTAATAGTCGCAATGCGTACTTGATGACGTTTGAGTCGGTGCTTCCCTCGGTAGCAATCAGGAACTTGTCACGTCTGCGAGCATCTACCTGAATATCTTTTATGTTCGCATAGCCAGCAGAAACCAGTTCTCCGTAATCCCAAGTGACGAATTCATTTTTATTGTTTGGATTTTCAGCCAAAACTCGCATTACAGAGTATGGATGCAATATGCTAACTAAAGTCCCAAAAAAAGATTTTTCAGACCATGAATTAATAAAGAGATTGTCATATTTAGGTATTCGGTTTAATAACTCATCATTATTAAATCGTCCCCTGATAAGTTCACGCTCTTTTTTCTCATCTTTTAAATTAATAACATCATCATTTAGCTCGCTAATGTTTACGCTTTTTATAAAATTAACGAACTCATCAAAACTCATCATATTACTAATTGGCTTTGCATACTCTGGAAAGGATACATTGAAGTCCTCCAGATATTCTATTTCATCTTTAACCATGAGTTCATATTCATAGCGTATATTTTCCAGGGTGTAGCCCAACAACTCCAATCGGTAAGTTACTTGCCCCAAAGGCTTACGCAACACAGTACGACAGAGGATGCCATCAGGAGTGTCGTAGTCTTCGCCTTCCTCTATTTGATCTTCATCTAGTGGGTTGACGTGATGATCGTCATTTTGAAACAGGCCTCCATGATCTATACCCAGCGAGTTCTTACTCGAAACTAGCTCCATACCTGACACTTCAAGAGAAATCACAGTACCCATAATTCAACCTTTGAATGGCATTTTCCGTAGTACCGGAATACTACCAATATCTCGATTGGGCATCCATGATTTAAACTGGCTTCTATACTCTGTTTTTAGCAAATCGGACTGACCACACCCCGGTAGCGTCTGCTCCTCGCTCAGACCAGCCGGTCAGGCTTAGTTATGTTCTACCCAACGAAACCTGTTAGTTCAAGTCTGAGCTAATGCCTCTCAATTAAACCTGACTGGTTCCAAAGTTTCTAAAGTCAGTCATGAGCTCCTTGGTATTCATTTTAGCCAGATACGTCATGCGTAATAGGAAATCAAAATAATTAGAATGACGGGCCAGAGCATCTCGTCTATCAAATCGAAATACGGGGTTCTCTGGAAAGTTAACTAATGGTGCATAGTCCGGGTACGCTAAGCCAATGGCGCTACACCATGCTCGTTGTATTCTAGTCGCCATATTATTGGCATCATCTTGTAAATAGTTGCCTAAATAGCCGTATATATCTCGATTAAATAACAAAACTAAATGGTAGTGAGGATATTCACTTTCATTACGTTCTCTTACCCAAGCATAATAAGGGAGTGCTGGTGTACCTGAACGCCCCGTACGATGATGTGCTGCTCTCAGTTGGCTTTTTAGTGACTCGATAAAACGGGTAATGGCTCGCTCATCCGTGCGTTGAAAACATACCGGCATATCTGGGGCATCAGGACTACTATCCTGAGCGAATCGTAAATCAACTCGGATTGCAAATACTCGGTTATGGTGTTCTAGTGTATTCTCAACCACTGCCAGTAATCGACGAAGGATATAATACGATATCGAGGAATCATAGCGATCACTCGCGATAGTTATCAGTTGATCCAATTCTGTTTTAGTTAATGCATAATCTGACATTTTTATTACCTTACTATCATAGAAATAGCGATATCTGTATTCGTGTTTAAGTACCTATCGCATCCATAACGCAGTGAGTTATAGACACAATAGGTATGGTGATTAAATAAACATTGCTTTGTTGATTGATAGGTGTTATTGTTATAAATTAGTATTGTATTTAGTAAGATGTTATATATTACCTATACCGACATCATTCCATTTAATAAAAGACAGACTCATCCTCCCCAAAGCCGCAATAACCCTAGCTTGGTGATATAATCCTACTCACTGATATTATTAAAAATAACTCTGAAGTTATCCTGATTTTGGTGAGTTATTGAGTATGAATACCCCTCTGCTACTGAACGGAATATTCAATCGTTCCGCTAACTCTTCAGGTGTCATTTTTGCACCAATAAATCCCACATAACCAATGCCATCTTGAATAAACCGTTTCAGTTTCCCCTCTCTTTCCAATTGGTTAATAGCTGGCTCTAAACGCTCACTGTGTCTAACTGCTCTTGGTCCATATTTAATAATATAATTCGTTCTAAAATTATAAGATCCATTACTCTCTAAATGACTCTCAAGCCAATCGAGTAATTTTTCAGCATCACTAGGCTCCCTCGTTTCATCAGTTTTAGCGATAAAGTGATTGAGATACCACTGTGTGATATAAAATGCCGCATTCAAGGTTTCTTTTGTGATCAGCGTTGAATTCGGTGTCATAAAAACCTGCATCACTGCCGCAATTCTCGACGCATGTTCCATATAGCGCGCAATAAAATCCTCATAATGTGAAAATGCCGTGTCCTGCTTTATACAATCTGATATGATTCGCTGCTGTTCATACCAGTATTTTTGTGCCTCCACCGTTAATGTGATACACTGACGTTCACCACCATACTCTCTTCGCAATGCAGACTTGTCTAAGTGCGCGATCAAAACGGAAGAGAAGGCATCAAATGCATGCGCGTCTAATCGTAAAGTGTTTAGGTCATCCAATTTAGTTAATGAATTGTTCAAATCCACGAATAAAAAACGGGCTAGCCCACCAGAATATCGAAACTTCGTGCCTTTTTTCCTCAAATAATGATTAAACAATTCCGGCTGTAACATTAACAAGATGCTAAAACGGGCATCTGAAATAAAGTCGCTGTCGCGTGAAACACGGCTCACCGAAATACTCTCTCCACACCAGAGTGAATTTAATAACGAAATTTTATGAAATAGATTGCCGTCAAACAAAGCCCCAGCTTCATCTGAGGCCAGTGTTAACACTGGATACCCTTGCCCTAATTCCCGAGTTAATGCCTCGCTGGTTGGATCATTGATAATTAAACGCCTTTGAACCGGCTTAACAGGCGCTTGTTGTAGGCATTCATCTAACTGACGACGAGCCTCAGCCACATCACCGTTATCCTTAAGCATTTTTTGATAATGTTTCTCATGAGCTTTTAGCTCTATTTTCCAAATAGCCTCATGCCGTTGATACTCCGCCTGTGCTGAACCATATTCTCTTTTTTGTGCTTCTTCCCACTGAATAACCGGTGCTATCAACATTCTGAATACCGTCGTCTTTTTACTGCCCGACTTGGCGAGCACAAGCGTATAAAGTGAAGTGGGATAGCGAATCCCTTGGATAGGTTGAACATCAACATTATCCTGACACCCCATCCCCATAATCCCTAATAGGGTAGGTAAAATAATATCTGGGCTCGCCCCTGTTTGAGCGTGTATGTGCCCTATCAGCTGCTGAAAAAATTCAGGTAAACATTTCAACTGCAAACACAGTTCTGGATTATCATTTGACATTTTTCTTGATCCTTAATTTAATCGACAACTAAACTTCACGTGAAGCAACCCATTTTTCGATCTCACTGTATAACCATCCAACCGATGAAGCACCAAGCTTAAGCGGTTTTGGAAACGTGTCATCATAATACTTTGAGCGTGGATTCAATTTTTCATAAATACTGGAACGAGATATCCCCAGTACTTTGGTGAGTTCTGTAATGCGGAGAATACGTAAGGATTGAGTTGTTGTTGACATGTTATGCCCTCCGAGTGTGTTTCATTCGACGTAGACTTTGCCACAAGTTCTGGCAGTATTTCCCCGTACAAATTTGGAAACCAATTTAGGAGGAGTGTATGCGCCATCATAATTTTGCCAGTATCATGTTAACGGTTTGTCGCGTATTCGAGCTAAATACAAAAGACATCACCGGTAATGCACTGAATATGCGAGATAAATATGCAACCTCAGATTTTTCATTGCATCAAAAGTTTTTTGATATCTATTACAATAAAATCATTGACATAATAGATGCCGAGGCAGTTTATAGTCAGGAGGACAGACGTGATGTATTCTATAAATATGAACAACTGTATAACGAAGTTGTGCATAAGGTGGTTTATTCTAACTTAGAAAAAGATATCATCACAAAAAAATACATGGAAACAGCGATACCCGCCATTATTGCACTCGATATGTATCAAACTCTCAGTCGCCATACTCAAAATGAGCAGCCTCCAAGCTTTTATCACCACATACAGGCCTTTTTATTGAGTGATGACTACCTCCTCGATAATTCGGATCCTAAACACCTATTTCAAGGTGTCAGACATTACTTGAAAAAAAT
This sequence comes from Providencia sp. M-27, assembly GCF_011077905.1. Lineage (NCBI taxonomy): Bacteria > Pseudomonadati > Pseudomonadota > Gammaproteobacteria > Enterobacterales > Morganellaceae > Providencia > Providencia sp. M-27. Next base: position 126,135 of record NZ_JAALBT010000012.1, read on the forward strand.
GCTTAAGCAGCAAAACATACAACCGAAAGAGAGCTTAATGGAAATCAACTCATTGATTGATAATATCCGGAGTGGCAAAAACCCAAAAACAAGCTCAATTAAACACGCGATTAAGATTTGCAAATTTGAAGCAAAGAATTTCGAGAACGAACTTGATGAATTTGAAAAAACCTATACATCTTTAAGTACCTTATTAAGACTTCAAAATACCACAGGGTGGGTACCTCTCATTACTCAGCATTATCGTGAATTGATGGAGGAAAATATGCGTTCATCCCATCTGTTATCTTCACTACATATGTATCTCTATCGATTTGATTACGACAAATGTTTATTAGAGGAATGTGCGAAAACCCTTATTCATTATGCCAATGTGATTACCCCAAAAAAAGATCGTATAGAACAGTACAGCCTAGCGATTAATTATTTAAAATCGATAATATTTAAAGGAGACTTTCCTTCCTCTAATCATACTGAAAATGAATTTAAAAATTTAAAACGTTGGTTTGAAAAAAGAGCGGATATTCCCTTATTAGCTCCCTATGCTAAACTCACTGTAATCATCGATTTATTACACAATAAAAAACTTGAAGAAGCGTATCAACTGACGCATGAAATGTTATCTGAAGAATTACCTTACGGATATTTAAAAGCAACTTTTGCAAACATTAGCCTCGCATTGAAAATAAAGCTAAAGAAAAACACAATAAAAAATGGGACACTACTGCGTTTAATTAATCCGATTTTAAATTCACAAGGTGAATACGTTGATTTTGCTCTGGGTTCAGCAACATCACTAAATAATCCCATCATCAAAGACCCGAATAATTTAACAATCCTTCGAGCAATTAAAACCTACAACACACTCATTACTACAATTACCCCCGCTGAAGATAACGAAGAGATTGAACGTTATCCACAAACGATTTCAGGCTTATTAAATGAGGTTAATACCGCTCTTGAAAAACTTGATGACCAAATCTCTTATCTTGATGAGTTTTGTAGCGAACATTTTGCCGATATAATAATTGAAAAAAAGGTACTGACTCGACGAGAGCTGACTCAAAATCTAATTGGTATCTTAAATCATTGTACCCTAACTAATTGCATTGGTTGTTTACCTGTATTAATGAAATATCTGAAGGCACCAGATGAAAGACAAGACGCTATCACTTCTTTTATGGGGATCTCAGAATACGATGAATACAAAAGATGTTTATTAAGACAAATGTTACATATCGTAAATAAAAAGTTAGATCAGCAAGCCAACACACAATAATTTTTTACTACAAAACACTTATGGGCCCGGCTACAACGGCTACATGTAGCCGTTGTAGCCGGAGGAGAACATCATTTTTATTACATCCCATTTCGTTTGCAGAATAAAAATATTCTTTAGCCAAAATGCTCCATCACTTAAATAAATTTAGGATGATTTCTAAAATAGAAAACTTGAGAGAAAATATATCTTTCTTCTACAGTAAGGAATAGCATGAAGACTCTTTGAAGGAAGTATCTATAAAAATTCATTAATGAGATAGAGTGCAAAGAATAAAAATCGAAAAACAACTTAAACATTTTAATGTTAGTATTAGCATTTAAATGATGGAACGATCTTAGAAAAAGGTTATTAGAACAAATTTAATCACAAAGATATTTTCAATAACCATAACTATATTGTAAAAAATTGTTAACATTACTGATATTGGAAAGATAATATATATTACATCCTATTACACAATCCGTGGATTATTTTTAAAAACAATATCTTTATCACCCTACTGCAATGTAATAATCAATTATGTAAACAAGAGATCGAAATATAAATAAAACAGTTTTATTAGCCTGACAGTTAATAAGCTAACTGCACCATAAAATGTAAAGAGTAACTATTAACACAATAATTAAGTATGCTAACCTTCCAATGTCAAGTCTAATTAACGATACTGACTACCAAATAATCAAAGAAATAAGAAACATCATATTTGATCAAAAAAAGCAAAAAAGCAAAAAAAGCAAAAAAAGCAAAAAAAGCAAAAAAAGCAAAAAAAGTATACTAAGAACCTATCCCAAAAGGAATTGTCAGATAATACATAATGATAATTTATGAGGGCAAAGCATGGTGGGTAACAAGTGGCAAATCAGTGATGAACTCTGGGAGAAAATGGCTCCACTGATTCCGGAGCATAAAACTCACCATCCTCTGGGTACGCACCGCAAGCGGGTTGATAATCGCGCTGCAATGAACGCCATCTTCTTCGTACTCAGGACGGGTTGCCAGTGGAATGCGCTGAATGCCACCGGTATATGCTCGTCAAGCTCTGCTCACCGCCGATTTCAGGAGTGGCGGGATGCTGGCGTATTTGAACGCTTCTGGCAAAACGGGTTGCTTGCCAGCGAACAGCTGGACGCTATTGACTGGTCGTGGCTGTCGATGGATGGTTGTATGACCAAATCACCGCTGGCAGGCTCAAAAAAACAGGCAGGAACCCAACAGAGCGGGGAAAACGGGGCGTAAAGCGCAGTCTGATGACTGACGGGAACGGGCTTCCGCTTGCACTGGTTGTCGCCGGAGCAAATACGCACGACATAAAGCTGGTTGCGGATACGCTCGATGCCCTCCAGACGGGCAGACCGGGCAAGAGGCTCCGGTTGTGCATGGACAAAGGGTATGAAGCGGAATGGTTGGGATCGTATCTGAAAAGTCGTCGCTATGAACCTCATATCCAGTCACGGAAGGATGAGTCAGAAGCCATCAAAAACACGGATTTTAAGGCCCACCGCTGGGTTGTAGAGAGAACACACAGTTGGATGAATCGCCTACCGTCGTGTCCTGACTCGTTGGGAGAAGAAGGTCGAGAATGATGAGGCGATGCTGCATTTTGCCTGTGGTATCATTGTCTGGAATAAAACCCTATTGGGATAGGTTCTAAATACCTATGAATTATAACTAAGGAAATCATATGAATAAAAAAGCTTTGTACTTCATAGGGGCAGTTATTGCTCTTAGTGGATGTAGTTATAAAAATGAATATTCTGGCGTAGACAAATCTCACTGCGATACTATTTATAATGAATTTAAAACATCTTTTGATTCCGCAGATGTTTGTATTGATGAGAATTTATCTAAGCTGTATAACACAGGAACAAATCAGGAGCTTCTCGAAGTTATCTATTACAAATGCAAAAAAGATCTGAACACATCGAATAAAGCGTATCTACATTCTATCTATTGTAAGATGGCACAGGATAATAACGAATCTTATTTTACAATAAATGAAAGTATTTCTGAGAAAACAGAATACGAGTATTTAAATAGGATAGAGCAAGATACAAAACTCGAAATTCTTGAAAAAATAATGAAATACCGTTCTGAAAAATAAACAAAAAACCCAGCACATTGGCTGGGTTAGTTCGTCACAGTTACTAAAAGGGCAACTTACCTTTAGATAGTGATTCATTGAATCAAAGAAGTCAACACGTTCTTACTATTATTTTTCTTTTTCCACTCATTATCGAGTATTTTAAATGCATTATAGAGATGAGTGTAAATTAAATACTCGGCAGAACGGATGATTTCTTTTACCTCACGGCGGCATGTGGCCATCGAGGGCTTTCGATATTCAAGCGTGCGATTTCTGCAAACCATTTGCCGTGGCTGTGCAATACCATAATAATAACGAGCAATGGCACGATCTGAACTCACAAAGGCATACCGTAATAACAATAACGTAAATGCGACTCAGTCTATATGATAAATTTTATCGACCACCTTGGTGATTAACATTCCATCGTCGTCATTACACATTTCCCTTTCTGGATAATCACGCTTTCCACAGTAGCCATAAATTCAGCGATGATACTGCTTTGGCGCTTTTCTAATCTACCGCTGTAAACTCAAGCACCAAACTTGGATAGCCAACCTTTCAACCAGGCTTCTTGCTCAGTATCAAGTACAAGTCCGTCAGAGATATTTTTTATACTCGACATGCGCACAGCTCCATTACTTCTCTTTTCGTTTGTTCCAGTAGTTCAGTTTGGGTGCCGTGAATTTCTTGCCATGTTTTGGGTGCCGCATTACCTAGCTAAAGAATATTCTAAACACTACAGTTCGAATTACCGTACGATAGGCTATAGTCAGTACTAGAAGCGACTTAGGCAGGTAGTGGGCGCTACCTGTCTTTTAAAAGGGTTCCACTGATAGCCGCAATCCTCGTCTGTTAGGGACTAGTCTGATACGGGCTTACCAATATCATGGAACAAAACGCCGAAGGCTGCTGCAACACGCCACCTTGGTTCAAGCTCTTTTATCTCAACAGGTGTGCCACTGGTGTCAATGATCTTCAAAAAATCACCAAATCAATTTCCACATGCTGACCTCATATCAGACACTATTCATGATTTGAGTTTTTGACAAACGTATCCTGGTGTTTGTGAAGAAACGAGTTCACTTGTGACTTATCCAGCCCCAGCTCCTTGGCAATTTGACGTCCTTTCAGGCCTGGTGACCCACCTAATAACTCTGAGACTGCCTTCAGCAAACCATCACTCCTTTCTACCTACCTACCATTCGTTGCATACTTTGCGTCCACGAGGCTTTAAATGCTGAATCTCCTGCGAACAACTTGTAGAGCTCAAGCTCATCTTTACGGCGTTGCAGCATGATTTCCTTGAGCATTTTTTCGAAGGCCAAATCTCGATTATGGGGATCTGGGTTGTTTTTGTATTTCGATTCGAAGTCAGGGTGATTGCGGATACTTTCAGCGATGTTCACGAACTTAACCTTTTGCTCTTCAGGTGTGGCACTCCAGCCCTGGAACCATCGCTCATTAAATGTGCGAATGATTTCATCCAGCGGGTCAGTTTCTTTTTCACCGCCATGCGCCCCACGTGGGTTCGGATTTTGAGGATCAAGCTCCGCTTCTTGGTCACTAAGTTTAATGCTGTGGTTAAGCTTCACACGTTGCAAACCGTATGAACTCAGATCGACAGAATCGAGAAGCTCATCAATAGCATCAGCATCGGGATCTTCCACTTTCAATTTCGGTATTAAAAACTTCAGGAACCAAAACAGTTTTTCCCAGCTGACCATTTCATAAGGCATGATAGAAGCCATCTGCCCATAGATTTTAACGAACTGTTTGGCTTTAATCTTAAAGTCCACTTTAGCTTCAGCTTCAAGATCTAGTTCATGGTCAAACCGCGCTGCGGCAATATCAATGATTGGACTGAGTGTTTGGGCGTCTTCATTCTTGAAATAACGCGTCACAAAGTCTTCAACTTCATACCACTCGTACACACCGACATCGTCCATTTCATCTTTCAACTCGTGCAGTACGTTTATATCTGTAGCTTGGGACAATGACGTTGCTGTATAGAAAGGATCGAATGCTGATTGAATATCTTCAACCGAGTTGAAAAAATCCAGGATAAACAAGTCTTCTGTTTTCTTCCCTAGCTTAGGTGCACTGCGATTGAGCCTAGATAGCGCCTGAACACACAAGACACTGGCGAGCTTCTTATCTACATACATGGCGCAAAGTTTAGGCTGATCAAACCCAGTCAGATACTTGTTCGCAACCACTAAAAGTCGATACTCATCGGTATCAAACATATCTTTGGTATCTGACTCGGCAAAACCATTAATATCTGCTTCGGTATATTCAATACCATCAACTTCTTTGGTTCCTGAGAAAGCAATGGCAACTTTAAAGGGGTTCCCTTGCTCCTCAAGTATTCGCCTTATCGCTTTGTAGTATCGAATGGCCGCCTCAATATTTTGAGTGACCACCATTCCTTTACCTTTACCTTTGAGCTTTTTCGTATTCACGACATGCGGAACAAAATGCTCCAGCATAATCTCTGCCTTGGTATCAATTGTTTGCTGGCTTCGTTCTACATAAGCTCTGAGTTTTTTCTGCGCCTTTTTGGTATCAAACTCAGGGTTATCAGCAATTGATTTCTCAATCTCATAATAACTTTTGTACGTCGTATAATTTGCCAGCACATCCAAGATGAAGCCTTCTTCAATGGCTTGTTTCATCGAATACAAGTGAAACGGCTTGTAAGAGCCATCTTCTTGGCGTTGACCAAATTTCTCCAAAGTGCTGTTTTTTGGTGTCGCTGTAAATGCTAGGTACGACGCATTCCCGCGCATCTTGCGTGATTTCATCGCCTGAAGGATTTTATCCTGAGCATCTTCTGCCTCTTCGACTTCAGACTTGCCCATCGCTCGGTTCATATTGTCATGCGCCGAACCAGACTGTGAGCTGTGTGCTTCATCGATGATCACCGCAAAGCGCTTGTCACTAAGATCGGCGATACCATCAATAATGAACGGAAATTTCTGAATCGTCGTTATAATGATCTTTTTGCCATTCTCCAGCGCCTGCTTAAGCTCAGAAGACTTGTTCGCCGGGGCAATAATGTTCTTTACTTCAGAAAACTCTTTAATGTTATCCCGCAGCTGCTTGTCCAATAGGCGTCTATCGGTAACCACAATTACAGAGTCAAATAACGGCTGCTCCAAGCTTTTTCCGCCTGCTACATCAGACGAAGCAGGATAGGTTTCAATTAGCTGATAAGCTGCCCAGGTAATCGAGTTAGACTTACCTGAACCGGCAGAGTGTTGAATTAAGTAAGTCTGACCGACACCGTGCTGGGCGGCATGGTCTACTAATTTTCTCACCACATCCAATTGGTGGTATCGAGGAAAAAACAGGGTTCGCTTTGGTAATGGATCTTTGCTTGACCCATCCAGACGCACAAAATGCTGAATAATATTCGCCAAGCTTTCTTTAGTGAATACTTCTTGCCATAGGTATGCCGTTTTATGGCCAGATGGATTCGGCGGGTTGCCTTGCCCAAGATTGTGACCTTTATTGAACGGCAAGAAGAATGTACTGCTACCTGATAACTTGGTGGTCATATACACTTCGTCGGTATCGACCGCCATATGCACTAGGCAGCGGGCAAAGGTCAGCAATGGCTGAGTTGCATCCCGATCATCTCGATACTGCTTTTGGCCGTGATAACGTGCTGTTTGCCCGGTCCATGCGTTCTTCAACTCCAGCGTTATCAATGGTATTCCGTTGATAAACAATACCATGTCGATTTCTTGTAGGGGATTTACCATGGAATAGCGCACTTGGCGAGTACAACTAAACACGTTATCTGCAAAGTTTTGCTTTACCTTCTCACTACTACTTGCCAAAGGGGCTGGATAGAGCAAATTGAAATGAGCATCGTCTACGCTTAGCCCTTTCTTAAGTAAATGAAGAATGCCATGCTTCTTAATCAGTCGGTCAAATCGTTCGAGTAACTTACGTTGCCAATCTGAGGGGTTGTTCTTTTGCAGTTTGGCCAACTCTACTTCTTGTGTCTTTTGCAGAAATTGCCAGAAAAAACGTTCATCAATGGCATATTGCATATTAAAGTCACTAGCAGCACCAATGAAGTATCCAGCACCCAGTGACTGCTGACTCAGTCCCTCTTTAAGCTCTTCAGTACTGATCCCAGCCAGACATTTCTCAATGGCCGACTCTAATGCTTGTTCATTGGTTTGACTGACCATAATTGTAAATTCCCTTAATCAAAATTCTTCTGTTTCATTGCCTCAGCCGCTTTTTGCAGCGGTCCTTTTAAGGCTTTTTCTAACTTTGTCATCTGCTCTAAGTGCCACGCAACCGCTTGGGGCCAAGTCTCTTTGTTAAACCCGTCAGCTTTGGTCGAAAACTGGATACGGCAAGATTTCTTCTCATCCAGCCTCATCCACTCAAGTTCTGCACCAAAAGTATGCTCAATGTCTTGTTTGGACTGACTCAACAAATCAAAAAGGTATTTATTCTCTTCGGTAACCCCACGGCTGATCCAAAGCTCTACTCGAAGCTCTTTTTGCAGAAATATCAGGTTATACGGACATCCACTTAGCCCTGAGCCTGCTGATAACCAATGATCTTTGCTTGGGCTAATGTTGTTATAGAGTTGGCAAGAGCTTTTCTGAAACGCCTCTAAGGCACGCTCCCAGTACTCGCGACGCACGGTATGGCGGTTTTTTAGTACCACTTCGGTGGTTTTTTCTTCCGCTTCCTTGGCATTAATGCCGATCATCAACTCTTTCGCTTCTGGCGTTGGAATGATCTGGTCAATATTAATCAGTAGCTGTTCACCCAGTGAATAAGGCGTGATTTTGAAGCAGGCAATACTAATGCCTTGACCCAATAACCACAGCGCGGTGCTGGTCACTTCTTTGCGAAAGTTTGCCGCAACTAACATAATGCGCTGGCTGTTACCCAGGTTGAGCTTTAACTCATCGAGATCGGGCGCATCCAAAAACTCACATATTCTAGCAGAGGCACTTGCAGGGGTATTAAACAAGTCAACCTCTCCTGTTACAGGCTCATAGCGGTCTAAGTACTGCTGGTAAATTTCAACGATTTGCGCTTTGGTTAAACTTGCGCAGTAGGAGGCATATTTAAGCGCCTGCCACACCACATCGCGGCCACTGTCGTCCAGCTTGTTTTCAATAATGACCAAGTTGCCATCTTTATCCAGTGCCAGTAAATCTAAGCGTTCACGGGTGTCATCAAAGCCATCGAACTCTTTTTGAATAATCAGCAGCTCTTCACCCAGTGCGGAAGGCTCGTGTGCCAACCATTCCTGAAGATTTTTGCGCTCAGTAAAGCCCAACTCACTGAATCTCTTCGTCTTAACCGGACTAATCCTGTTGGTCTGATGATTTACCGTGAACATATTCGCTTCCTATTGCTCAACCATTTCTGGGGTGATTTTTATTTTTCCTGTCACGGCGCTGTTGATCAGGGTGGTTTTGTATTCTTTGAGCTTTTCGATTTGTGTATTTAAGTGCTCGATTCCCTTATCCATTTCTTTCATCTCGGTTTCCAAAGAATGAATAATTTCATTCTGCTCATCAACCGGAGGATAAGGCACTTCGACAACACCAAATCGGTCAAAGTACAAACGCAGCCGCATATCCATAATTCCGCGGGAGTGTCGTTTTAGTTCAGCTGAGCAAAAATCTGACCTAAATAAGTAGTGATAAAAAAATCCATTTATTGATAACTTAGGTCGCAGAATATCGTATGCAGGGCTTGTTACACCTTCATACTCTGATAGGCCAATAGCCCCCATCCATGCGAGCAATTTGTTGACTACAATATCGCCCTTTTTAACAAACCAATAGCCGTCAGTAGTTGAGGCCTTATTACCTCGCTCCTCTAATTCCCTACGCGGCTTAACACCTATGTCGGTATAAACAGAAAGAAGCTCGTAATCGTTATTTTTCTCAGAGGGCTGCATTACCAATCTAAAAATATTTTTTACCCGCTTCATCTCCCAATGCGCTGGAATCTTACCAATCCAATCCACACCGGAGTCTTTCATTGGCACATTGGGATCAAGCCCTTGGGTCACCGCCTGTTGGATGATGATCTGCTTACGTTCTTTCAGCAGGCTAATTTGCTGCTCTTTGATCGCAATAGCTTCGTCGATTAGAGCGGTTTTCTTTTCGAGGTAGTTGGCTATCAGCTTTTGTGTATCTTCAGGGATCTCGAATATTGGCAGCCTTTTAAAATCAAGAAAACTTAAGTTTTGACGCAAGCCTGAACCAAATTTATAGAGTACTTTAGTGGTATCTAAAGCGTGAAGGTAGTAATGAAGGAATCGAGCATCAAAGCCATTTTTTACCCGCAAGTTTAAATATGCGCTTGTGATAATGCCTTTATTTTTTGCCAAGCCAGTTCTTAGACTTACTTTATCATTCTGAAGATCGGTACAACGAACAATGATGTCATCAGGCTCTACCAATTGATAGGTTTCAAACGATTCAGGAACTAGACCGACGAGCTTTTCTTCTGGCTTAACAACAATATGACCATAACTTAGGGATAGAACCGTATTCTCTTTCATCCCTTTGTTATTACTCTTACTTTCACGAAAGGCAACAAAGCCAGGCTTGAGTTCCCACGAACTTGGAATATCTCCTAGCCATTCAACACCTGAATCCTTATAAGTTTCATACTTCGGCATCAACGCTAAACTTTCCATTAAGCTTCTCCCTGAACCTTTTTTACTTCCGTACCAAGAATCTGCGCAATCAAACCTTCGGCTTTTTGTTCTAGGTTGATGATGTCGGTTGCGACCTCTTCTAAACTACGCAGCGGTTTATGACGGTAGAAATACTTATTGAAGCTGATTTCATAGCCAATTTTTACCGTATCTAGGTTTATCCATGCTTCATCAACATGAGGCTTCACTTCATCTAGGAAGTACTGGTAAATGCTTTGCTTTAATGGAACAGATTCTGTGTCACGAAGGTCTGAGTTGGTCTCGTAAGTGATGTACTCGCCTTTTTTACCGCCTTCTGTTGCAGGAACGGGGTAATAACCAAAATCGGGCAGGTCAGCGACTTCACACTCATAGCGCTCCAGCAGGTCGTTTAATTTATCACCCGTTAATTTAACTACCTTTTTAACCACTTTCTTGGCGGTTTCGTCATACCAGCTCACCGCGTTCAGAATGGCATTTTTCTCAGGTGCTGAAAGCTTAATGGCATGGTTTTTTAGTGATTTATCAACTTGGGTTTTAAAGCTATTGAAGTCATCAAATTCAATGCTACCAATGTCAGCCATCAGCGTTTGTGCAGTTTCAAGCAATGCTTTTAGCGCCAGCCAGTGTTTCACATCAAGCAGTTTGGCCTTAGCCTTAGCATTGAGACTGATATCGTTCTCTTCACACCAAGAAAGAATGTCTTTCTCAATGGATTTCAGGAAGCTCTTTTTCTGATCTGAACCATAGCCAGTTTTTTCATATACACGTTCGCCATGCTCTGCGTAAACGTACTCCATCACTTCACTAAGCTGCCTATCAAAACGCAGTGGGGCTATGGCATCTTGAGTAAACTTGGCTTTGCGGCGATCAGGACGCTCGATAGTGACTTTGTAGTAGCCAAAATCGTCATTGCTGAATACCTTACTGGCGATGCCAACAGGATCATTGTTTGCATCCAGTGCTCTTTCAACATCCTTACACGCGAGGTAAGTATCGGTAATTTCCGTGATGTGCTCAGGCGCAAATTCGCAGTTTTTGTTACCTAAGTTCTTGCGCAACTTACGGTAGAGCAAGCTGGCATCAATTAATTGCACCTTACCTTTACGTGCCTCAGGTTTATTGTTGTTCAACACCCAAATGTAAGTGGTAATGCCAGTGTTATAGAACAGGTTATTAGGTAACTGAACGATGGCATCTAGCATGTCGTTTTCAATGATGAAGCGACGAATATTGCTTTCGCCACCGCCCGCATCACCGGTAAAGAGCGATGAGCCATTATGAACAGAAGCAATCCGGCTGCCTAATGGACTTACGCTCGGATCTTTCATCTTGTTGACCATCTCCATTAAGAAGAGCAGCTGACCATCGCTCGAACGTGGCGTGGCATCCACCACTTCGAGATTTCCCCAATAGTCTTTCAGGCTAACCTTAAAACGCGGGTCAATCACATCACTGCCGTCTTTAATGTGCTTCTGTTCAGACGCCCAACTCTTACCGTATGGCGGGTTAGACAACATAAAGTCAAAGCGTGAAGCCGCAAACTCGTCGGTAGACAAGGTTGAGCCTACTTTGATGTTCTCAGGGTTGTTGCCTTTGATCATCATGTCCGATTTACAAATCGCGTAGGTCTCGTCATTGATCTCTTTGCCGTAAAGGTAAACATCTCGGCTGTCGTTCGGGTATTTATCTTCAATGAAGTTTTGAGATTCAGTAAGCATACCACCGCTACCACACGCAGGGTCGTACACTGTCATGGTCAGCGGCAACTGCTCTTTCACTGGGTCAAAAACCAAGTGTGTCATCAGCTCAATAACTTCACGTGGCGTGAAGTGTTCGCCTGCTTCTTCGTTATTTTCTTCGTTGAACTTACGGATCAACTCTTCGAACACGTACCCCATACCCAGGTTAGTAAGGGCTGGCATCTTGTAGCCATCTGGGTCTTCGACCGTTTCATGAGTTAAGTTGATGTAAGGGGAAACAAACTTTTCGACGACATCAAGAAGGACTTGCTTTGAGGCCATGTGACGAATTTGCGATTTGAGATTAAAGCATTCAATGATTTCTTTAACATTATCGCTAAAGCCAAGCAGGTACTCTTCAAAGTTGGCGAGTAATATCTGTTGGTTATTCGTTGCGGTGTTGAACAGGGATTTCAGGGTCCATTTAGATGTATTGTAAAAAACATAACCACTAGCCGCCTTCAATGGTTCATCATCAAGCTCCGTGGCTTGCATCTCTTCTTTTTGGAACTTGACCTCTTCAAGCACGGCTTCTTTGGTGGGTTCAAGTAACGTATCTAAACGTCGTAATACCACCATAGGTAAAATCACATCGCGGTACTTACCGCGAACGTACACATCACGTAAACAGTCGTCGGCAATGTTCCAAATAAATGAGATGAGCTTGTTATGTACACTATGATCCATTTTCTTTTCCTGTTCAGTGTTGGTTGCACCCCACAAAGTTGCTGCAACAGCTTCACTATAAATTTAAAATTCTGTTCTTTCTGTAACGCCTAAATGGCCGCTACATCGTTCGATTAACTTGTTCTACCCGGCGCTAGATTTAAGTTTATGACACCATAAAGTGCCTGGCTGTTACGCAACCAAAGCTGATACTCAAAGCCCATTAATGAGTGTTCCGTAGAACAATCCACATGCCATTGGCGAAGCAAATAGCCAGCAGTAGCCGCTCTAATCTCAACTTTCATCACGCCCCCCGTCATGCCATAGTCTAGCTCAATCGCTTCGCTATGCTCTATACGTGGGTGTGGCACTAACTCTAGCTCTACAAAGCGATTCCATTGCCGGTCTTGGGGTTCGAGCTCCATTTCAGACAAAGTGGAGTCTTCAAGCACAACCGCAGCTTTAATTCGAGTCAATACAAAGTCACGGAACTCACTATGCTCGCGGTCAAAACCACGAACATGCCAACGCAGGCCATTGTCCACCAGCGTATGCGGCACAATTTCACGTATTGTTTCACCACTCGATAACGACACATAGGTGATACGCAAGGCTTTGCCTTTATGGATGGCCTCGGTAACTTTCGCCACTATCGATAAACTCGGTTTGTTAAGGTGATAAGGCGCTTCACACGCAAAAGGCGGTTTTATCTTGCCAGTAAAACCATCTCCGTACCCTTGGCTAATTGTCGCCAATGTTCGAACGACGTCGTAGTCGAACAAGGGCTCAAATGCTTCACCTCGTTTATGCAGCTTGAGCTTTTGGTCATACTCAATGTTACCTGGTGCAAGCACTCTGTATAGAGAGAAGTCTTTCGTTGCTTGTGTAGCCGCTATGCTGAAGCGATCGACTAAATCTGCCCGTACCGCTTCTCCCTTAAACAATAAGGTGAAATCGATGTGAGCAATGCGATCCCGGATTGCTTGTGGCAACTGCGCTATCTTCGAAGCCCTATGTGACTTCGCCCCTACCGTTTGTTTCAGCCCATCATTTATCATGCGTCTTGTTTATCCCATTCAAGTAATGTCTTAATACTCTGTTTATCAAGTCATGACTGGCATCGCATCATCACATTAAACTGATCCGCTCAACGCGGTTATTCATCCACACTGACTCAATCATCTCTACGGGTTGAAGCTGGACTGATGGATATAAAACACGGAATTGGTTTCAACCTAATTAATTTTATTAGACCTTATCCTATCATAAATTATTTTGTAAGGAAGACTAAAAACCTACCGCAGAAGGGATTGTCAGAATGTCGTAACGGGCAATTTCTGAAGGTGAAAATATGACAGGTAGCAGATTACGGATCAGCGATGAACTCTGAAAAAAATAGCACTGCTTATTCCTGAGCACAAAACTAATCATCCGCTCGGCACTCACCGCAAACGAGTTGATAACCGAGCTGCCATGAATGCCATATTCTTTGTACTCAGAACTGGCTGCCAGTGGAACGCCCTGAATGCCACGGGATATGTTCTTCGAGTTCTACACATCGTCGCTTCCTTGAATGGCGTGATACCGGTGTCTTTGAACGCTTTTGGCAAAACGGTTTGCTTGCATGTAAACAGCTGGACGGTAGGCTCTAAGTATATGCTACAGCTGCTACATGTAGCAGGTGTAGCAGCTGTAGCAGGTTACCAATTTTTATTTCACAAGCATCAATGAAAAAATTTATTCATCATCAATCTTATTTACTATATTCAAATCCCCCCCACAATTTGGTGATATATTCAATCTGTTGAGTAACCTTAGTTAAGCGTATCCCCCCCATCGCTGCCACTTCACATTGAGCAAGCAGGAGTATTGATTATTCCATTTGATAAAGAATTAGGTAGCTAAAGAGATCCCTGATAGAAAGAACATATAGATAATCTAGTGTAAGCGACTCATGATATATTTAATAAGGGCAACTCAGTATTACAAAAAATCTCAGATATATATTATCTCCTTGAATAGCTATCATTTTCTTTTATTTCAAGGAGTAATATGCATCACAACGCTCACTTTAAAACCCTCCTATCGACTCTACCGACTTCATTCCAAACCTCTTTTTTCAACCAACTCAGTCACCTAATCAACTACTCTCCCATCATCGGTTTGATGGGTAAAACGGGAGCGGGAAAATCCAGTCTGATCAATGCACTGTTTCAATCGTCATTATCACCTGTGAGTGATGTTTCAGGCTGCACACGCCAAGCCCAACGCTTCAGCATGACGATGAACAACCATACTCTCACTTTTGTAGATTTACCCGGCGTGGGGGAAAGCCTTGAGCGGGATAAAGAGTACCACCAGCTCTATCGCAACTTATTACCGGAATTCGATTTAATCATTTGGGTACTCAAGGCCGATGACCGAGCATGGTCTTCTGATGAACAGTGCTATCGCTTTCTCACGCAGAAATGCGGTTACCAGCCTAATCAATTTCTATTTGTCTTGAACCAAGCCGATAAAATAGAGCCTTGTCGCCAGTGGGATGAATACAAGCATCAACCATCCTCAGAGCAGACCTATAACTTAAAATTAAAGCAACAAGCCGTCATAACCGCCTTTAAGCCACATCATCCTGTGATAACAGTTTCTGCGGTCGAAAACTATCAACTCACTGAATTAGCAGAGCAACTCATACAGGCGTTACCGGCGCAAGCCAGTAGCGGGGTAGCTAGGCAACTGAACACCCCTTACCGGACGCAATCCGTGGAGAACGCCGCACGTAACGATTTTGGGCAATGCGTCAGTGATATCGTCAATACTCTGATAGATATCCTTCCCCTGCCTGCATTAATAAAAGGAACGATGAATACAGTCAAAAATAGCATCGTATCCGTTGCTAAATCCCTGTGGAGCATATTCTTTTAGCTTCTTACATTAATACAACATTGATGACATCAAGCGCCAGTCCTTAACGGGATTGACGCTTTTTTATTTCTTTTTCTTGGAGTATCAACTGATGAATAATACAACTGAATCCGCTATTGCAATGACACTCGTCCCCAATGAGCAACGCCTGGATTTTTGGATCAACCACTTCGGGAGCGTGAAAGGCTGGAGCACCTTTGAAGTGGTCATATTTACCACTATGGGACAATTTTGTGAGGACTACCACGGCGGGTATTGGGAATATTGTACCTTATCCAATGGTGGCGCCTTTATTTATCCCGATTTAAATCAAGAAGAGCTTACGCTGTTCAACCCACATAACGGTAACGAAGCCAACGTCAGTTGTGAAGCGGCAGGCATTGCTGTGTGTTTGATGATGTACAGTTTATGGTCATTTCAAACAGAAAGTGACACCCTCATCGATCGCTTTTATCAATTGCGTGATTATGCGGCGCAACACCCAGAACGTTCCGCCATTTTCCATCTAATCGATTAACCACGTCCTTATTTACGCCTTCGTATTATCTGATTCATTATAAAAGCATCATCAGAC
>NZ_JAALBT010000013.1:0-95642 GCF_011077905.1 Providencia sp. M-27
CATGTAAAACTAAACTCATTAGCATGTGAGTATGAATTATAATTCATTGTAATAACTAATTTTTTTGGATTAGGATCCAGTACTGATAGTACTCGAAGACGAATAAATGCTCAATGCGCGTTATATTTCGCACCGTCGCGTTGTTGGCTGCATTTGCCAACCCTAGTCACATACTTGTGTATGCTCCTAGGGATTGGCTCATTTTGCCGCCTAGCGACAGCACGAACTATTTAGCGCACTATATGAGTCATAACGTATTAAGATACTGAACAGATAATAACTTTGTGCAAATAACATGATTTGTTTATTATTTATACTGTGCGAAGTTAATTAGGTAAAAACTATTCGAATTGAATATTAAAAGGGCTTGCTAATGGGCCGGCCCGTTTTGAGGAACAGAAATGATTAATAGTACTTTAGGTAATCAAGTTGATAACTCACTGGTTTCTAACGCATTTGGTTTCTTACGTTTTCCGCTGAATTTTCAGCCTTATAGCTCAGATGCAGAGTGGGTGATCACCGGTGTACCGTTTGATATGGCAACCTCTGGTCGTGCTGGTAGCCGTCATGGGCCAGCTGCAATTCGCCAAGTTTCCACGAATCTTGCGTGGGAAAGCCACCGCTGGCCATGGAACTTTAAGTTAACTGAACGTTTAAATGTGGTTGACTGTGGTGACGTGGTATTTGCTTTCGGTGATGCACAAGATATGAGTGACAAACTGCAAGCCCATACTGAAAAACTGCTTGAATCAGGTAAACGTTGCTTGACCTTTGGTGGCGACCACTTCGTTACATTGCCATTGCTGCGTGCTCATGCGAAACACTTTGGGAAAATGGCCTTAGTTCATTTCGATGCACATACAGATACTTACGGTAATGGTAGCAAGTTTGACCACGGAACCATGTTCTATCATGCGCCAAAAGAAGGCCTAATCGACCCAACTCATTCAGTGCAAATTGGTATTCGTACTGAACATGACAGCGACAATGGTTTTACTGTACTGGATGCAGCTCAGGTGAATGATCGCAGTGTGGATGACATGGTTGCACAGATCAAAGAGATTGTTGGCGATATGCCTGTTTATCTGACTTTCGATATTGACTGCCTTGACCCTGCCTTTGCGCCGGGAACGGGAACCCCTGTTATTGGTGGTTTAACGTCAGATCGTGCATTGAAATTATTGCGTGGAATACAGTCATTAAATATCGTGGGTATGGATTTAGTGGAAGTCGCTCCCGCTTATGACCAATCTGAGATCACAGCATTAGCCGCCGCATCTATCGCATTAGAAATGTTATATATTCAAGCCGCTAAAAAATAAACAATTTAACGTTTACGCGAACAAAAGCCACCTACTCGGTGGCTTTTTTATATTCAAACCTCATTAAATTGTTTATTAATCGTACAAAGTTAAAGGAATAGCATTTTTTGTTTATCTTATTGAGAATGATTTTTATTAAAGATTATCTTCGAATTTCATTATTCATACCTTTTTCTTTGGTAAATAAAAAATATTCACAGCCCCAATAGTGAAATGTTTTTTATTAGTTAGGAATAGTAGGTAAAAATCATTACTTTGTAACTTGTTGTTATTATTGTTAACTTATGAGGATTGGTGGACTAGTCAATTTGGCTATTATTCAGTAGGAGATAAGTATGGCGTTAAATAATAAAGTTATTTTAGTTACTGGTGCAGCGCAGGGTATTGGTCGTGGTATCGCACTGCGTTTAGCGAAAGAAGGGGCTGATATCGCACTGGTGGATTTGAAAAAAGACAAACTCCAAGATGTTGCCAAAGAAATTGAAGCATTAGGCCGTAAAGTTACCACATTTGCTGCAGATATCAGTCAGCGTGACCAAGTCTTTGCCGCGGTGGCTCATGCAGAAGCGGAGTTAGGTGGTTTTGATGTAATGATTAACAACGCAGGGATTGCACAAGTTAAGCCAATCGCTGATGTTCGCCAAGAAGATATGGATTTAATCTTCAAAATTAACGTAGATGGCACCATGTGGGGTATTCAAGCCGCGAGCGAGAAATTCCAAGAACGTAAACATAAAGGGAAAATCATCAATGCATCCTCTATTGCAGGGCATGATGGTTTCGCGATGTTAGGTGTGTACTCTGCAACTAAATTTGCGGTTCGTGCGTTAACCCAAGCCGCGGCCAAAGAATACGCAAGCTCAGGTATAACGGTGAATGCGTATTGCCCTGGTATTGTTGGTACTGATATGTGGGTGGAAATCGATGAGCGCTTCGCTGAAATTACAGGCGCGCCAAAAGGTGAAACTTACAAAAAATATGTTGAAGGGATCGCGCTTGGTCGTGCTCAAACCCCTGATGATGTCGCGGGTCTAGTGGCATTCTTAGCAAGCGATGACTCTGACTATATTACTGGTCAATCTATTTTGACTGACGGTGGGATTGTCTATCGTTAATTCACTCATGTGAATTTAGGGTGTAAATAATAGCCGCGATGAATAACTCATCGCGGTTTTTGCTTATGCAGCATGCTGCTGAATATCGGCTAAAATAGCTTCCGCTTGTGTCCAAAGTAGTGAGCCTCCCTCATCGCTTAATAAATGATGTTGGCAATTGGGAAAACGGCTGGCTAATATTTTGCCAAAATCAGGGGAATGGACTGTGCTCATATCGAGTTCGCCATACCATAAAGAGACGGGCACGCAGGTCGTTTCAGGGGCGAATTCCCATTTCTGCAATGCAATTAATAAGTCTTGAACATATCCTTGGTTGCCTTGGGCGAAAGCACGTCGCATGCAATGGCTATATGCCTCAAGGAAATGTTCTTCATTGTAGAGTTGTTGGTCGATTTCTGCACTGCAATTAAGAATAAACGCCAATAGCCACTCACCAGTGACATTTTTTAATAGCCAGTCAGACAGCGCTTCAGGGCTGTTAAGGGCTTGCTCTTGCATGTTCACGATATCAGCACTGAGTATTGCGCGAGTTGCAGGGTATTCAAATTGGTCTTGCCCTGACACAATAGACAGTGAGATAGGTTGGCAATAGTGAGCGATAGCCATGGCAAAAACAGCACCTTGAGAAAAACCGATGACAGAATATTGAGTAATGGACTGCTTATCTAACAGTGCTTGAACATCCATAGCAAAATTTTTTAATGATTTTTCAGGGTGAAATGTTGACTCACCAAGCCCCGCACGTTCAGGAACAATCAAACGAATATTCAGTTGTTCGAGTAAATCCAAACCAAATCCTAATGAACCACTCATACCCGCACCGGTACAAAAAATAACAGGAAAGCCTGTTTTAGGGCCCGACTCAAACCAGCAAAATTGACGGCTATCAGGTAATTGCATCGTGTGTTGATGTGGGTTGGTCAGTGGCGCGTTATACATGGTGAATTCCTAACACAAAGCAGGTACAGATGGGTGATAAGATAGGTCAGTTAATAATTATTAAAACTGGCATTGTTATAGTTGCAATTTTAAAGTATTAAATAGGTAAAATGCAAAATATTCGCTTAATAAATATCAATTCATTCACAAGAGGATCGTCAAATGGCATTTTCCGAATCAGAAAAACAGATTTTATTGGCTGTCAAAGGTGTTGGCCCCATGGTGATTAGCCGTTTAGAACAAATGGGGTTTAGTTCACTCGCACAATTAAGTGAAGCCTCCTATGATGAAATTTTAATTTCTGGAGCCGCATTAACAGGCTCAAGCTGCTGGAAAAATAGCCCACAAGCAAAAAAAGCGGTAGAAGGGGCTATTTTAGCGGCTAAACAAGCGGTTAGATTGCCATCTTAATCAGTTTGGTTTCTGGTTTTCCATTTCTTACTGCGCAAGATATTGAGAACTTGCACTGCCATAGAAAAAAACATAGCAAAATAAATGTAGCCTTTAGAAACATGGACTTGAACACTTTCAAGCAGCAATGTGAAGCCAACTAAAATCAAAAATGATAAGGCCAAGATTTTTACGGAAGGGTAACGTTCAACAAAGTCGCCAATGGGTTTGGCCGCAAGCATCATAATGAGTACAGCGATGACCACTGCTGCCATCATGATAAATAAGTGGTCTGAAAGCCCCACTGCGGTGATCACTGAATCTAAACTGAAGATAATGTCTAATAAAGCAATTTGTACGATAGCGCCCCAAAATGAGCTCACTTTCTTATTGGCTAGATTATTTTCACCTTCTCTTTCAATGGTTTCAAAAATTTCTTGGCTTGCTTTCCAAATAAGGAATATTCCACCTGCGCATAATATGAGATCGCGTGCAGATACCACATGGTCAGCAACTGTAAAAAGTGGGGTGGTAAGGCGTGATAACCAAGCAATCGAAGCCAATAGCGCAAGGCGCATCACCATTGCTGCAATAAGGCCTGTCCGTCTGGCACTATTTTGCTGGTGGCTCGGAAGCTTGCTCACCACAATACTCAGAAAAATAATATTATCGATGCCTAGGACAATTTCTAATATGGTTAGGGTGGCAAGTGCCATCCATGCATTGGGGTCGAGTATCCACTCAAACATCTGTGCACCTTCTACAATGAAACAGTGATAAATTTTTATCGTCTGCTTTGGTACAGGCGACACCTTGTTGATTAAGATAAACTAAAATGCCGTGCTAACAGCGGGCCTGTAAAATCCTTTTTTAGATAAAAGCCACGAGGTAGCGTCATAATAGGTTGACCAAACTCACCAATAGCTTCAGTTAATGCTTTATTGTTCGCCGCTTTAGGGCGGATCTGTAATACCTGCCCATGACGTGCAGTGATACTTTCCACTTTGCCTAACACAATGAGATCCATTAACTCTTCCCAATCTTGTCGTAGTAACTGCTCTTCTAAGGGGGAGGGGCTCCAGATTAATGGGTTTGCGACTCGGCGCTGTGAGAGCGGAATTTGCCTTTCCCCTTCGATAGGAAACCATAAAATACGGGATAGTTTGCGGCGAACATGGCTATTTTCCCATGTTAAGCCGCTATTTCCCGTTAACGGTGCAACAGAAACAAAGGTGGTTTCGAGTGGAGCACCATGACGGTCAATAGGAATAGTTTTTAATTCAATACCAATATGGGCGAAATCTTGCTCTGCCTTACTTCCCGCGTTCGCGCCTAAATAATATTCCAATAACATGCCAACCCAGCCTTTGTCTCGCTTGAGATCAGGAGGAATAGGGATCGCTGCATGTTGGGCGAGTTCACCAAGCGTGTAGCCAGCAAGAGCTTGCGCTCGGGCCATTAAGGTCGCTTCGTTATCTGGTGGTGGCGGTGCAATAAATGGCGTCATGGTTTGAATAGTAATGTATAAAAAGTAGCTAGTGGAAATACATATAACTTAAGAAGTATAACACTTTTTCTATGGTATTTTTAACCATATGATATATATGAATATAATGTTATTTATTTATCTGAATTATAAATTATTACAGAGGTTATTCAAGTTCATCCCAAGATAATCACAGGATCATGCACTAGGTTATCCACAGGATTTCTGGATAACTGTGAAAAATCGAGATTACTGTGTGTATTTACAGCCTTGACGAAACGGTTTTTATGACGAGAGTCACAGAATATGAGTAAGTTAAGCACATATCTTGTGGATAAATACAACGTTGTTTGATCTTTGCTCAGTTGAAGTCTTAGGCATTTTAGTAAAAAAAATAGTCAGTGGATAAACTGATTTTTCGTTATTTATTTATTTGATTTATCAGTGATTATTTAATTTTTCTTTTTTCTGATAAAAAAGTGATTTGGGGATATACCCTGATTACCATGAGGTTGTTCACATGGATATCCACAGAAAAAGTGAATAACATCCTTATTATTCATTTTATCTGTTCATAACTATCAATATTTTGTTAGGTTATCCTCAGAAGGTTTAAACCAGGCGGATTTAAAATCAAACCAGCCAAAGGTGTTCATCCGTACACCGCGCATGGTGTTTTGGCCTTGCAGTTCGAGCCAATGATGAAAGATGGGGTGAAAAATTTGTGAGTCAATTAAGCTTTCACACCAAGCTTCAACATCTAATTGGTTATTACGCCATAGATTGAGTTCATCACTGAGGGGGTTATTAAGGCACTGACGTAACAACGGCATTTCGTACAAGGTTGCAAAAATGGAAAACTCAAGAGGTTTAAAAAAGTTAGCGGTTGTTAACCAGATATCACTTTGCCCATTGCCATTAAACCAATCATCGTAATCAATAATATTGATCTTGAGCTCCACACCTTGTTGCTGCAACACGCGTTTCATGATTTGGCTAATCGCATAGAACTCATGGTGGTTGCGATAAAAAGTGACAGTTAGCTCTGTTAAATCTTCAGGCTTAGGGAACAAGGTTAGCATTTTACTGTGGTGCCAATGGAGTAACAGGCCATAAGCAGGGGCCCAATGGCGCTGATAAAACGGCTCACAGTGGGCAAGCAGGTTAATTGGGGTTAAAAAGCTACACAACCATTTACGGACATCTTCACGCTGAGTAATGGTTGAACGCTGGTCCATTAACAGAAAATAACAGCCTTCTTCCATACGGCTTTCGAGCGAGCCATTATGGTGCTTATCACCATCCATTTTTAATGTCGTACAAACCATTTGTTCTGAGAGTTCAGGAACCACCCAAATAGTCACTTCATCAAGCAGCGCACGATAACCAAAATAGCGGTCAAAAGCCGTAATAGTGAGTTTTTGTGGCAAGTTTTTTTCCACTTGATAAGGGCCCGTGCCGATTGGGCAACGGCTAAAATTTTCTAAGCTCTCCCACTCCTTCGGTAAAATAGCCGCATGATGGCTGCCTAACAACCAAGGCAGTTGTTTATCAGGCTCACTTAACGTGATATCAATAACATAAGGGTGTGGTGAGCTGACGGATTGTATATGAGAGAACAGAGGCCAACAGGTTTTTAAGCGTAAAAGGGAATAGATAATATCGTCAGCAACCATTTCTCGCCCATGATGGAAATAAATAGCGGGGCGTAAATAGAAACGCCATTGGGTCTCATTGGCGGACTGCCAATGGTGGGCAAGGCCATTTTCCACTTCCCCTTTTTCCTCATTTATATGGGTAAGGCCATTAAATATTTGGCTCATTAAGTGAATTTCTGAGCGGCGCATTGGCGCACCGGGAAGCAGTGTCGGAAAATCACGATAATAAATAATCCGTAATAAGTTTTTACCTTGTCGATAGCTGCGTTCCAGTTCAGACAATACCATTTGGCGAATGGTTTCCTTATCACCAACCAGTGCAACCAATTTCTCAATACTTTCTTCTTTGAGTAATTGTTCAGCCTGTGCCTGTTGTAGCTCTAAGCCATTAACATGGAAAATAAGAGTGGAGCGCTTTCCTCGACCAGACTCTGCTTGCCAGCTAAGCCAACCGTGTGATTGCATATTATTAAGCAGTGTCCGAACATGACGGCGAGAGCAAAACAGCGTATCAGCGATATCTTGCAGCGTTGTTTCACTGTCTTGGCCCTGAAAATGTTGCCAGAGACGAATAAATTGGGTTTGTAATCGCGAATTAGACATAAAAGAGGAACTCCGGCAAAAAATACATCAATTTTAATTTCCTAAAATCTCACGATAATAGAAGGCAGTAAGTAGCTCGTTTGGTCTGCATGTTGCCGACCGACTCCCCCATTTAGAGTAATGGTGTTTATCACCGAGCCGGTTTTTACCGGCTTTTTTTTATTTTTTCGTCATATTTTGCGCCGTGGCTGTGTTGGCTTCACTCCGCTACCCTAGTCACATACTGGTGTATGCTCCTAGGGATATCCTCGTTTGCCGCCTTGCCACAACACAAACTATTTAGAAAAAATAGTTAAGCCAAAAGCCAAAAGTATGTAATTTGTAGTGGTATTGGTGTCGTCGAAAGATATTTGAGTTAATTATACAGGAAGAATTTAATGGGGAAGTACTTTTAGGTCGTAAATTTGTTAATAAGGATTAATTCCGCATTTTTGGTGCGAAGTAGGCGGTTTAGTTGGAGAATTAGAGCTAAAAGAGGAACTACGCCCACCAAAGTAGGCGTAGAAAAGAATTTACTGCATAAAAGATGGGATCTTGCTTTCGAAATCTTTGATTTGGTCGACATGTTGCAGTGTCAAACCAATGCTATCCAAACCATTCATCATGCAGTGGCGGCGGAAGCTGTCGATTTCAAAATGATAGGTTTTATCTCCTGCGGTCACGGTTTGGGCTTCTAAGTCCACCGTAAATTGGCAACCTTCATGGCTATTAACATAATTAAACAGCTCATCCACTTCGGTTTCACTTAATTTAATTGGTAATAATTGGTTATTGAACGAGTTACCATAAAAAATATCAGCAAAACTTGGGGCGATAACCACTTGAATACCAAAGTCAGTTAATGCCCAAGGTGCGTGTTCACGAGATGAGCCACAACCAAAGTTTTCGCGAGCTAATAAAATACTTGCCCCTTTGAAAACCGGTTTATTTAATACGAAATCAGGATTAGGCTGTTGCCCGTTCTCATCTAAAAAACGCCAGTCATTAAACAAATGTTGGCCAAAACCCGTCCGCGTGACTTTTTGTAAAAATTGCTTAGGGATAATGGCATCAGTATCAACATTTGCTGCATCTAAAGGAGCGACAATCCCGACGTGTGTAATAAACTTTTCCATCATTTTCTCCTTAGATTTGAATATCACGTACATCAGCAAAATGGCCATTAATCGCCGCAGCGGCTGCCATTGCTGGGCTAACCAAGTGAGTACGACCAGCACGACCTTGGCGGCCTTCAAAGTTACGGTTGCTGGTTGATGCACAGCGCTCGCCTGGGTTTAAACGGTCATTATTCATCGCTAAACACATGGAGCAGCCCGGCAAGCGCCATTCAAAGCCTGCTTCAATAAAGATTTTATCCAAACCTTCTTGCTCAGCTTGGGCCTTAACAGGGCCAGATCCGGGAACAACAATGGCTTGTACGCCATTCGCCACTTTTTTGCCTTTGGCAATTGCAGCGGCAGCACGTAAATCTTCAATACGTGAATTCGTACATGAGCCAATAAAGACTTTATCAATTTTGACGTCAGATAATTTAATGCCAGACTCTAATCCCATGTAAGCTAATGCTTTTTCAGCAGATGCTCGCTCAACGGGGTCTGCAAATGACTCAGGAGCAGGGATCGGTTGGTTGATGGCAATCACCTGCCCAGGGTTGGTTCCCCAAGTAACTTGTGGTGCGATGCTACTAGCCTGAATTGTAATGATTTTATCGAACTTAGCATCGTCATCGGTTTTTAATGTTTTCCAATAAGCAACTGCATCGTCCCATTGTTGGCCTTTAGGTGCAAATTGGCGGCCTTTCATATAGGCAAAGGTGGTTTCATCCGGTGCGATAATCCCGGCTTTTGCGCCTAACTCGATAGCCATATTACACACAGTCATACGGCCTTCCATACTCAAGTTTTCGATGGCTTCACCACAAAATTCAACAATATAGCCAGTACCGCCTGCGCTGCCAGTTGTACCGATAATGGCTAACACGATATCTTTTGCGGTAATACCTGCTGGAGCTTTGCCTACGACTTCAATTTTCATTGTTTTAGCGCGTGCTTGTTTCAGCGTTTGAGTCGCCATCACGTGCTCAACTTCAGATGTTCCGATACCAAAGGCTAATGAGCCAAATGCACCGTGGGTTGCGGTGTGGGAATCGCCACATACAATGGTCATACCGGGCAAAGTAATACCTTGCTCAGGCCCCATCACATGGACAATACCTTGGTATGGGTGATTCAAATCATACAAAGTTACGCCGAACTCTTTACAGTTCTTCATTAATTCTTGCATTTGAATGCGGGCCATATCACCACAAGCATTGATATCTTTGGTTTGTGTCGATACGTTGTGATCCATTGTTGCAAATGTTTTACTTGGCTGATGCAACGGGCGGTTTTTAGTTCTCAAACCGTCAAAGGCTTGAGGTGATGTCACTTCATGCACCAAATGGCGATCGATATAAATCAAAGGGATTTCATTTTCGACCTCACGGACAACGTGGGCATCATACAATTTTTGATATAAAGTCTTGGCCATGTTAAACCCCTTCTGCAATATAACGAGCAATAATATCGCCCATTTCACTGGTACTTATTGACTGACCTGCACCTGCTAAGTCTGATGTTCTATAACCTTCTTCTAAGGCTTTATTGACCGCATGTTCGATGGCATCTGCGGCATCGGCTTGGTCTAAGCTAAATCTTAGCAGCATGGAAGCAGATAAAATTTGTGCGATTGGGTTAGCAATATTTTTTCCAGCAATATCTGGTGCAGAGCCGCCCGCAGGTTCATACAAACCAAATCCTGCTTCATTCAAGCTCGCAGAAGGCAGCATGCCCATGGAGCCAGTGATCATCGCACATTCATCAGAAATAATATCGCCGAACAAGTTAGAACATAACACCACATCAAACTGAGATGGGGCTTTGATCATTTGCATGGCCGCGTTATCAATATACATATGGCTGACTTCAACATCTGGATATTCTTTTGCGATTTGATTGACCACTTCACGCCATAATACTGAGCTTTGCAATACGTTTGCTTTGTCAATTGATGTGACTTTGTTATTACGTTTGCGAGCCGATTCAAACGCAATACGTGCAATGCGCTCGATTTCATAGCGGTGATAAACTTCAGTATCAAATGCATACTCTTCTTGGCCTTCACCTTTACGGCCTTTGGGTTGACCGAAGTAAATCCCACCGGTTAATTCACGTACACAAAGAATATCAAAGCCTTGAGCTGCGATGTCTGCACGTAATGGGCAAAATGCTTCTAATGCTTGATATAAACGAGCAGGGCGTAAATTACTGAATAATTTAAAATGCTTACGTAAAGGTAATAATGCACCACGCTCAGGCTGGCTGTCGGGTGGCAAGTGTTCCCATTTCGGCCCACCGACAGAACCAAATAAGACA
Source organism: Providencia sp. M-27 (assembly GCF_011077905.1). Lineage (NCBI taxonomy): Bacteria > Pseudomonadati > Pseudomonadota > Gammaproteobacteria > Enterobacterales > Morganellaceae > Providencia > Providencia sp. M-27. The sequence continues at coordinate 10,927 of NZ_JAALBT010000013.1, forward strand.
GCATCCGCTTCCTCACAACCTTTTACAGTGGCCTGTGGTAATGGCTCACCGTGTTTGTCGATTGCCGCACCGCCCACATCATACTCAGTGGTGTTGATTGTTACTGCAAAACGTTTGCTGATAGCAGCTAAAACCTTGTGAGCTTGCGCCATCACTTCTGGACCGATGCCATCACCCGGTAATACGGCAATTTTATAACTAGACATTGTTAAACAGCTTCCTTTGTGTTTGATTGTGATTCTTGATTTATTTTTTGTTTTTCTTTTTCAACTTGCTCTGAGCGCCAAATGCTATTCAACACATGCACCATGGCTTTTGCTGATGATTCGACGATATCTGTCGCTAACCCCATCCCGTGGAACTTACGGTTATGGCACTCAACCACGATATCCACTTGGCCTAATGCATTTTCACCGTGGCCTTTAGCCGATAACTGATAAGAGACTAATTTCATAGGGAATTGGGTAATGTTGCTGATGGCTTGATAGATGGCATCAACAGGGCCATTGCCGGTTGCCGCTTCAGATTTTACTTCATCGCCACACTGCATTTTGACTGTCGCTGTTGCGACGATACTTGAGCCTGATTGTGTACTGAAATAGTCCATGACGAAGTGGTCAGTTTCATCTTGTTGTTTTGTGAAGAAAGCCAAAGCTTCTAAGTCATAGTCAAAGACTTGGCCTTTTTTATCGGCTAAATTCAAAAATGCAGTATACAATTCATCCAATTTGAAATCTTTACCTTCGTGATACCCCATCTCCTCCATACGGTGCTTAACAGCGGCGCGGCCAGAACGTGAGGTTAAATTCAATTGCTGTTCTTTTAAACCAATGGACTCTGGCGTCATAATTTCGTAGGTTTCACGGTTTTTCAGCACACCATCTTGGTGAATTCCTGATGAGTGAGCAAATGCGTTGCTGCCGACAACCGCTTTATTGGCTGGGATTGGTGTATTACATAATTGGCTAACTAATTGGCTGGTACGGTAAATTTCTTTGTGATTAATATTGGTATGCACATTCAACATTTGTTCGCGCAATTTAATGGCCATAATCACTTCTTCTAATGCCGTATTACCTGCGCGTTCACCTAAGCCGTTGATGGTACCTTCTACTTGGCGGGCACCGGCTTGCACGGCACTGATTGAGTTAGCAACGGACATCCCTAAATCATCATGGCAATGAACAGAAATAACGGCTTTATCAATATTAGGCACTCGGTTATACAAATCAGTGATAATACCACCAAACTGGTAAGGTGTTGTATAACCGACAGTATCTGGAATGTTAATCGTGGTTGCGCCTGCATTAATCGCGGTTTCTACAATGCGGCACAAATTGTCGGGATCAGTACGGCCGGCGTCTTCACAGGAGAATTCAACGTCGTCGGTATAGCGTCTAGCGCGCTTGATGGAGTTGATTGCCATATCCATTACACCATCAAATGATTTATTTAATTTTTTCTCCATATGCAAGTTGGAGGTGGCTAAGAAAATATGAATACGGAAAGCTTCGGCAACTTTTAATGACTCGGCGGCCACATCAATATCATTTTCAATACAACGCGCTAATGCACAAATTCGGCTATTTTTTATTTCTCTCGCGATAGTTTGAACAGATTCGAAGTCACCCGGTGAAGAGACTGGGAAACCAGCTTCAATGATATCAACGCCTAAACGCTCTAATGCGAAGGCGATTTGTAATTTTTCTCTGACTGACAAACTTGCCTGTAATGCCTGCTCACCGTCGCGTAAGGTGGTATCGAAGATAATGACTTGGTTGCTCATATTGTGTTCCTCATATCGAATTTTGTTTTTACTTAGCGTTATGTTCTTCCAAAGCCGCAGGCATAAAAAAACCCGCGGGTTGCGCGGGTTCTTCATGTTTGTGGACAGTTTATTTCTATTTTTCGTCCATAAGCATACCGCGCAAATTTAATGCGAGTAGTAGTAGGCTTAGTAGGCGAATAGAAAATGTCATTTTAACTGTCTCTCTTGAGTATCTTAATCAAACTGTATTTATTGATACGTTATCTTAAAGTTAATGTCAATCATAGATTTTTAGCATATTTTTACCAATCATGAATTATGGCTCGCGCTTGGTGGTTGTTGCTATTTTTTTGGTGTATCTCTTCTGTTTTATCTGGATTTCTATGTAGTTATAAGGGTAAAATTCTTTCGTTAAGTGTGGTTGAGTGTTGTTTTGATTAAACTCATTGATTTTTATGTGGTTTTTATTGTTTTGATGTGAAATGAGACTCAATACAGGGAATAAATCATCTTCGCCAATGCTTTTTAATTAAGTTAATTATCTAATAAATGAGTATTTAAAAAATAATCTGATAATGAGAATATTTATTGATTCTAAATGCGATTTATTATGATTTCTTGCAAAAATTGCTTTATTATTTTTATGGTGAGTGAGCGAAAGGCTAATAAGTGGTTATCATTCATTATGTTGATGAATATTTACGTTTTATAATGATATTTATACTGCAAGTTTAATTAATAGGTTAAGTAATATAAACGTCGTTTTAATAAATGCAGGGAAAGCGAAATAGCTTATTATCTATAAGTTGTTTTAAGAATAATATTTAATGAATTTATATATTCGTCGGTTTTTAAGATGAATGACTCTTTTCGTTAATGAAAAATGATAAATATATTAGTGGAGTAAAAAATGACTGATTTTGATACAATTTCAACAGCTAAAAAAGACAGTAGCGATATTCATTTGCGTAATGTTGACCTCAACCTATTAACGGTTTTTGACGTAGTGATGCAGATGCAAAACGTAACAAAAGCGGCGCAAGTTCTAGGGATGTCTCAGCCAGCAGTGAGTAATGCAGTTTCACGTTTAAAATCAATGTTTAATGATGAATTGTTTGTGCGCTATGGGCGTGGTATTCAGCCGACATCTCGTGCTAAGCAACTGTTCGGGCCTATTAGGCAAGCATTACAATTAGTTCATAATGAGTTACCTAGTGCAGGCTTTAATCCGCAAAATAGTGAGCGAGTATTTAATTTATCTATTTGTTCGCCATTAGACATTCGTCTGGCTGCTATTATTGTCGAAAAATTTAAGGTAGTCTCGCCTAATATTAATATAGTTATCCACTCTTTCATGGATAATAAGATTGCTCATCAATTAAAATACCAAGAAATGGATTTTTTCCTTGGCTATAACCAATTAGAAAAGGCAGAGTTCCAACATCAAGTTTTATTTGATGATGAATTGGTCTTAGTAGTTGCAAATCATCATCCACGTATTGGTAATTCAATTTCTGAAATTGAACTAAATAATGAACGTCATGCCATTATGTCGATGGATAACATGGGGTCATTTAGTAAACCTTATTACAATAATACTGAGTTATCGCATACGATTAGCTATCAAGGTACTGACTTAAATAGTGTATTGAGCATTGTTGCTCAAACGGATCTCGTGGCTATTGTACCCAAATGGCTAGTAGGTCATTACTTTGGCCAACTGAAATTACGTACATTAACATTACCTTGGCTTAGGGACTCACTACCTTGCTATTTAACGTGGCATGAATCAACGGTTAGAGATAAAGGCCATCAATGGATGAAATCCCAATTTAACCAATTGATTGAAGAACTCCCTGAACAAGCCGCAGCAGCGTAGAACGCCTATTTAAACATTGTGAGAGGTTGTAGGCTGTCCTAGACATGATGAAAAATAAATAGTCATTTTGTTAAGGCTTACAATCTCTATGTTCTTGCAGACGCACTTATAAATATACACACCAACAAGGTAATTAACTCATTATAGTTAGCCCTATGATGTGTTTTGTTGCAGACATAACATTTGCAAAAAATTTACATATAAATGCTTTTCACGCATCTCTTTAGTCGATACACTGCGAATATTCAGCTAACACTTGTAAGCTGAAATAATAAGAATGGTTAAGTGCTTGTGAATGTGCCGGGTAACTTATATCGATAATGACTTATAGGGAATACACTTTGATTACTGAAAATCTATATCCATACCACTTGGTTAATCGCTTACGTAGCAGGGTCACTGCACACGAATCAGCGAACCGGATAGCTTTCAGTCAATGGGATAACGGGCAACGAAGCTCATTAACGTGGGGTGAGGTAGGCGATCGTACATCAGCGATTTCTCTGCGTCTCTTAGCATTAAACGTTATCGCACAAGAAAATATTGGGTTATTTGCCCATAACAGTATGAACTGGTCATTGGTTGACTTTGCCGCGCTACAAATTAGGGCAGTCACGGTGCCACTTTATGCAACTAGCAGTATCGAGCAAGCCGCGTATATTATTAATGACGCGAATATTAGAGTGCTGTTTGTTGGGGACGATGCGCAATATCAAGTTGCATGCCAATTACCCGCTCTTTGCCCTCAATTAACGACGATTGTTGTGATGAATGACAATGTTGAGTTAGCTGATATCTCAATCGACACATTGCATTTATCCACCTTTATGGCGCAATCACAAGCGACATACCAAGCAGAACTTGATGAACGCATCGCTGCACATAATCTCAGTGATTTATTCACCATCATCTATACATCAGGCACCACCGGAGAACCAAAAGGCGTTATGTTGGATTACTACAACATGGCTGCGCAACTGTATCTCCATGACGAACGATTACAACTAACTGCTGATGATGTCTCTTTAAGTTTCTTACCACTTTCACATGTTTTTGAACGTGCGTGGAGCTTTTACGTTATGCACGTTGGCGCACTAAACGTTTATTTAACGGACACGAATCAGGTCCGGGAGGCGTTAGCTGAGATAAAACCAACAGTGATGTGTGCGGTTCCTCGTTTTTATGAAAAAGTTTATTCAGCAATACAAAGTAAAGTAGCAAAAGCGCCTCTAGTGCGTAGAGCGCTATTTCGCTGCGCAATATCTCTTGGCAAGCAGCGTGTGAAAGCCTTAGCCAAAGGCCGCAAACCCTCTTTTATTAACCGCGCTATTTTCCCGATAGCCGATAAACTGGTACTCAATAAAATTCGTGAAGGATTAGGTGGACGAATTCGCTTCATGCCAGCCGCAGGCGCTCGTCTAGATGACGATGTGATTGCGTTTTTCCTTTCCGCAGGGGTAAACATCAAATATGGCTATGGTATGTCAGAGACCTGCGCCACGGTATCTTGCTGGGAAGAGGGCAAATACCCATTAGGCTCGATTGGTACACCGCTATCTTCTGTTTCAGTGCGTATTGGCAGGGACGATGAAATACAAGTGAAAGGGCCGGTGGTTATGAAAGGCTATTACAACCGCCCGATTGAAACCTTAGATACGTTTACAGCAGATGGCTGGCTTAAAACGGGTGATGCAGGGAAAATTGACGAACAAGGCAATTTATATATTACAGATAGACTAAAAGATTTAATGAAAACGTCTAACGGAAAATATATTGCACCACAAATGATTGAAGGCGTATTAGGGCAAGACAAGTTTATTGAACACATTGCAGTCATTGCTGATGCACGCAAGTTTGTTTCAGCGCTGATCGTACCTTGCTATGAGAGCCTAGAAGAATATGCGAACTCAATAAATTTGAAATATCGGGATCGTTTAGAACTCTTAAAAGACTCGAATATTGTGGCATTATTTGAAAACCGTTTAAGAGATTTACAGAAAAATATCGAAAACTTCCACCAAGTTAAGCGCTTTACTTTGTTACCCAAAACTTTTTCAATGGAAAAAGGCGAATTAACACCGACTTTAAAGCTGCGACGTAAAATTATTTCTGAGCGCTATCAATTAGAAATTGAATCAATGTACAAAGAATAATTTATAACTTAAGTAACCTGGCTTACCCGTATTATGGGTAGGTTGGGCCTTGTTTTTGTTCTATTTTTATCAATTTATTCAGATAATCGCTTAATATCACAATTTTAACGGTGCCAACTAATTAAATTGGCACTGTATTTTCATTCATACCAGTCATTTTTCCTCCCATTATTTTTATCTGCAGTCAATTTATCTATCAAATACCCATGTTCAAGATGATGTGAAAGTTTCGTGATCCTTGCACTGAAATGGTGTTTGCTTCGTTTCAGCCAGAGCGATATGTTAATAGCACGAATTTCATAATTTAAATGATAAAAATAAAGGGGTAGATCATACCTCTTCACTTGCAAATAATGTCTGGGGGCAAACTCATGGAGATGTTGTCGGGAGCGGAAATGGTCGTCAAATCGTTGATTGACCAAGGAGTAAAGCACGTGTTTGGTTATCCAGGCGGTGCAGTATTAGATATTTATGATGCACTTCATACAGTTGGCGGGGTAGAACACATATTAGTGCGTCATGAACAGGCTGCGGTGCATATGGCTGATGGTTATGCACGTTCAACAGGGGATGTGGGGGTCGTGTTAGTGACATCCGGCCCTGGGGCAACGAATGCTATTACTGGTATTGCGACCGCGTATATGGATTCTGTACCGATGGTGGTGTTATCGGGGCAGGTTGCAAGCTCGCTAATTGGTAATGATGCGTTCCAAGAGTGCGACATGGTTGGGATCTCAAGGCCAATAGTTAAACACAGTTTTTTAATTAAAAGCGCAGAAGAAATTCCTGAAACTATTAAGAAGGCTTTTTATATTGCGGCAAGTGGGCGCCCCGGTCCTGTAGTGATTGATTTCCCTAAAGACACCGTTAACCCTGCCTTAAAGTTTGCTTACCGTTATCCCGAAAACGTTTCTTTGCGTTCTTATAACCCAACGTTGCAAGGCCACAAAGGGCAAATCAAAAAAGCATTAACCAAATTGGTTTCGGCAAAAAAACCAGTTTTCTATATTGGCGGGGGTGCGATTAACGCGAATTGCTCTGCTGAACTTATTGAGTTGGCAGAAAAACTGCAATTACCAGTGGTATCAACCTTAATGGGGTTAGGGGCTTTCCCAGAAACTCACAAGCAGTCTGTCGGGATGCTTGGAATGCATGGAACATACGAAGCCAACAAGGTTATGCACAACTCTGATGTGATTTTTGCCGTTGGGGTTCGTTTTGATGATAGAACAACGAACAATTTAGAAAAATACTGCCCAAATGCGACAGTCATTCAAATTGATGTTGACCCAACGTCTATTTCAAAAACAGTTAATGCGGATATCCCAATCGTGGGTGATGCGAAACTCACATTAAAGCAAATGTTAGGTCAGTTAGACCAAGCTTCAGCTAAACAAGATAGCCAAGCACTCACCTCATGGTGGAAAGAAATTGAACAATGGCGTAGTAAACAATGCTTACGCTACGAAACAAGCCAAACCAAAGTTAAACCACAACAAGCCATTGAAATGATTTACCGTTTAACAAAAGGTGAAGCCTATGTGACGTCTGACGTTGGGCAGCACCAAATGTTTGCGGCATTGTATTATCCCTTTGATAAACCTCGCCATTGGATAAACTCAGGAGGGCTTGGAACGATGGGATTTGGTTTGCCTGCTGCATTAGGGGTGAAATTAGCGCATCCAAAATCGACCGTTGTCTGTGTGACGGGGGATGGCAGCATCCAGATGAACATCCAAGAGCTTTCAACCGCTCTGCAATATGGCTTACCGGTTTTGGTTCTCAATTTAAACAACGGTTTCTTAGGTATGGTAAAGCAGTGGCAGGATATGATTTATCAAGGCCGTCACTCACAATCCTACATGCAGTCATTGCCTGATTTCATCAAGTTAGCGCAAGCGTATGGCCACGTTGGTATTTCAATATCAACACCTGATGAACTGGAAGAAAAACTAAAACAAGCCCTTGTTGAAGTGAATGAAAATCAGCGATTAGTCTTCGTTGACGTCAATATTGATGAAACTGAGCACGTTTATCCAATGCAGATCCGTGGTGGTGCAATGGATGAAATGTGGTTGAGCAAAACAGAGAGGACCTGATCATGCGTCGTATTTTATCCGTTTTATTAGAAAATGAATCAGGTGCTTTGTCCCGTGTCATCGGTCTGTTTTCTCAGCGTGGTTATAATATTGAAAGTTTGACCGTTGCACCAACAGATGACCCAACCTTGTCACGTATGACTATCCAAACGAAAGGGGATGCAAAGGTTCTTGAGCAAATTGAGAAACAACTGCATAAATTGGTTGATGTGTTGCGTGTCAGTGAGCTGACGGCGTCAGCACATATCGAACGTGAAATCATGTTAGTGAAGCTACAAGCCTCTGGATATGGGCGTGACGAAGTGAAGCGTTGTGCGGATATTTTCCGTGGACAAATTGTTGACGTCACTCCAACGCTTTATACCGTTCAGCTAGCGGGAACAAGCGAAAAACTGGATGCTTTCATCGAATCAGTACGTGGTGTTGCTGAAATTGTTGAAGTTGTACGTTCAGGGATCGTCGGTGTTTCACGCGGTGATAAAATTATGCGATGAAAAATTTATCATCCGAAGGTAGAATAAACGCGTTTAAGGCCCCGAATGACTCGGGGCTATTCCCAAAATTGTAAAGAGGTTAACGTGAAACTGGATGAGATAGCCCGTCTAGCGGGTGTTTCCCGCACAACGGCTAGTTATGTGATCAACGGCAAGGCCAAGCAGTATCGAGTCAGCGATAAAACTGTAGAAAAAGTGATGGCAGTCGTCAGAGAACACAATTACCATCCAAATGCAGTTGCTGCGGGGCTACGAGCAGGGCGCACCCGTTCGATTGGGTTAGTGATCCCTGACTTGGAGAATACTAGCTATACCCGTATAGCAAATTACCTTGAAAGGCAGGCGCGTCAACGTGGTTATCAATTGCTGATAGCATGCTCGGAAGACCAACCCGACAATGAAATTCGTTGTGTTGAGCACCTTTTACAGCGGCAAGTTGATGCGATTATTGTCTCGACAGCATTACCGCCAGAGCACCCGTTTTATCAGCGTTGGGCGAACCGTTCGTTACCGATTATCGCACTTGATAGAGCCCTTGAAAAAGAACACTTTATTAGTGTCGTTGGTGATGACCAAGAAGATGCTTTCATGATTTCAGCAGAATTACGCAAATTTAAAGCTGAGTCAGTGTTGTATTTAGGGGCGTTACCTGAACTGTCAGTCAGTTATCTACGCGAACAAGGTTTCCGTAAGGCGTGGAATGAAGACCCGCGCAAGATTGATTACCTGTATGCAAATAGCTATGAACGCGATTCAGCCGCAGAGGTGTTTGCGCATTGGCTGGATAGCGGTAATGAGATGCCAGACGCGTTATTTACAACATCATTTTCCTTACTACAAGGTGTCTTGGATGTTGCGTTGAAGCGCAGTGGTCGTTTACCTGAGCACATGGTTGTTGCCACATTTGGTGATAACGAGCTATTAGATTTTCTTGAATGCCCAGTGTTGTCCCTTGCACAGCGTCATAGAGATATCGCTGAACGTATCTTAGAACTGGTACTTGCCAGCCTTGATGAAAAGCAAAAACCAGAAGCGGGTATTACTCGTATTCGTCGTGATTTATGTCGCCGCGGAAGCTTAGGTCGTAAGCAGTAATAAAATAGACTTAACTTTAATCGAATAGTGAATATTTACACGATAATGAGTGATGTTAGTCACAATAATGAGTAATATAACGGCCCCTATCTTGTAGGGGCTTTTTTTTTATAGGCTAAAAATAGGTAAATATTTAACTTTAGGATTTATCTTAATATATTTATTGCTGATTTTAAAATGAAAGCTAAATTGGATTATGAAATTAATACAAATTTATTGTGGGTGTATTATTGATTCGTGCGATAAATATTTAAAATTGAATACTGTTTATTAAAACAGTTATTTATTGTGTTGATATTTAATGATTTTATTTTTCTTTCGAGGTGATTTTATCATCACTAGATATTAACGATTATTTGAGGACTCAATAAAAGTAAATTACCGGTACAAGATATACTGATTAAAAATGAGACATAAGTTGAATTTATGATGATTTGTATGATTTTGCAGCAATCTATAGTGATCACGCTTATTTAAGTTGCACTCTATAAAATATATTAATTATATCAACCTGTTATTTCCCATTTTCTTTCCAAGTTATATTTTACCTATCCTTATTTTTTCTGAATTGTTCTGTAAATAAAGCTAAAGCTGAGTGCGACTGGCTTGACAACGTTTTCATACCATTCGTAAACTTTATATGTGGTGAATTGTGGGGTAAAGTGGGTGAGTTGAAAATAAAAGGGGTATAATCGGGTATGTTTCGTGGGGCAACACTGGTTAATCTCGACAGCAAAGGGCGTCTAACCGTGCCGACTCGTTACCGAGGTATGCTGAACGAGGAATCGAAAGGGCAAATGGTCTGTACCATTGACCTTCACCAGCCGTGCCTACTGCTTTATACCTTACCGGAGTGGGAGATTATCGAAGAAAAGCTTTCTCGGTTATCGACGATGAACCCAGCGGAACGACGCGTGCAACGGCTGTTACTGGGCCATGCAAGTGAATGTCAAATGGACAACGCGGGGCGTCTTTTGTTAGCCAATACATTGCGTCAGCATGCAGGGCTAACAAAAGAGGTCATGTTGGTTGGCCAGATTAATAAATTTGAACTTTGGGATGAACAAACTTGGTATCAGCAAGTGGAAGATGACATTGCCGCTGAGCGCCTTACCAATGAACCACTTTCAGCCCGCTTACAGGATTTGTCACTTTAATAATGACGCAACAGCAATTTAAACACGTAACAGTATTACTGGATGAAGCCGTGAACGGCTTAAACATTAAACCTAACGGTATCTATATCGATGGCACATTTGGGCGTGGGGGCCATTCAAGGCTGATATTAAGCCAGCTTGGCGAACAAGGGCGGTTGATCGCCATTGACCGTGACCCAGAAGCGATAAAAGCAGCTCAAGCAATTGATGACCTTCGTTTTATGATTAAACACGGCCCATTTTCTGCGATTGCAGAGTATGTGGAAGAAGAAGGTTTAGTTGGGCAAATTGATGGTGTATTGCTGGATTTAGGCGTCTCTTCACCGCAGTTAGATGACCCAGAGCGTGGCTTTTCATTTATGCGTGACGGGCCGTTAGATATGCGAATGGACCCAACCAAAGGGCAATCTGCACAGCAATGGTTGATGGACGCAGAAGCGGATGACATTGCTTGGGTTTTAAAAACTTTTGGTGAAGAGCGTTTTGCGAAACGAATTGCGAGAGCGATTGTTGAGCGTAACCATAACCCAGAAGAAGAGCCATTAACACGCACACGGCATCTGGCTGAATTAATCGCAAAAGTTAGCCCGATGAAAGATCGGCACAAACACCCAGCGACGCGTAGCTTCCAAGCCATACGGATTTATATCAACAGTGAATTGGAAGAGATAGAAAAAGCGCTAGAAGGCGCAATGAACGTTTTAGCTCCACAAGGTCGTTTATCGGTTATCAGCTTCCATTCTTTGGAAGACAGGTTAGTAAAGCGGTTTATCCGCAAAAACAGTAAAGGGCCATCAGTACCAGCAGGTATTCCGCTAACTGAAACGCAGATTAAAGCATTAGGCGCAGCGCAGTTACGTGACCTAGGCAAGATGAAACCTTCTGAAAACGAAATTGACGAAAATCCACGCGCACGGAGTTCTGTGTTGCGGTTTGCTGAAAAGGCGGCGGAATAATGGTTCCAGAAAGGCACAGCCTAGCACGCGTCATTGGGCGTGATTTATTTCGTTATGGCATCGTTCCTTTGATTTTATTGTCTGCAATTATAATTAGTGCCGTTTTTGTCGTGACTACCGCACATGAAACGCGTTTGTTAACGGCCGCAAAAGATAAATTGTATGAAGAAAAAGACTTATTAGATATCGAATGGCGCAATCTGATCCTTGAAGAAAATGCCCTTGCGAGCCATAGCCGAATAGAACGTTTATCGGTTGAAAAATTACAGATGGTACAAGTTGAACCATCACAAGAAAAAATTATTGTTTCTAAGCAATAAAAAGGTTCCTAATGAAAGCACCAAAAACAGCGAAAAATAAGAAACAAGAAGAAAGCACCAGCTTTGTCCGCTGGCGCTTTATTTTGCTGTGCGGATGCATTGTCTTGGCGTTAGCAGGGTTGCTAACTCGGGTGGCTTATCTGCAAATTATTGCGCCAGAGAAACTGGTGAAAGAAGGCGATATGCGCTCTTTACGAGTGCAAGAAGTTGCAACCTCTCGAGGTATGATCAGCGACCGAGAAGGGCGGCAACTGGCGGTAAGTGTGCCAGTCAATGCGATTTGGGCAGACCCCAAAGAGGTGTTTGAAAAAGGGGGGATTAGCAATGACGAACACTGGAAAGCACTGGCAGACGCACTTGAAATTCCACTAGAACAAATTACGAGCAAAATATCGGCCAATCCAAGAGGCCGTTTTGTGTATTTAGCGCGCCAAGTTAACCCCTCTATTGGTGACTACGTTAAAAAATTAAAAATACCAGGTATTTACTTACGCAAAGAATCTCGTCGTTATTACCCATCAGGCCCAGTTACCGCTCACTTATTGGGGGTAACAAACATTGATGGTGAAGGGATTGAAGGGGTTGAAAAAAGCTTTGACCGTTGGTTAAAAGGTGCTCCGGGCGAACGTACTGTCCGCAAAGACCGTAATGGGCGAGTGATTGAAACGATTTCGTCTATTGACAGCCAAGCTGCGCATAATTTGACATTAAGTATTGATGAACGAATTCAATCGATTGTTTACCGTGAACTAACACGTGGCGTGCAGGAAAACAAAGCTGAATCGGGTGTGGCAATTTTAGTGGATGTTCATACCGGTGAAATTTTAGCTATGGCGAATAGCCCATCCTACAACCCAAATAACTTAACCGGTACATCAATGGATGCAATGCGTAACCGCGCCATTACGGATATTTTCGAACCGGGTTCGACGGTAAAACCGATGGTGGTAATGAGTGCGCTACATAACAGAATTATTAAAGAAAACTCAGTAATTAATACTTATCCATATCGTATTAGCGGCCATGAAATCAAAGACGTAGCACGATATGCAGAGCTAACAATTACTGGGATTTTACAGAAGTCGAGTAACGTAGGTGTTTCAAAACTTGCGTTAGCGATGCCTGCCACTGAGCTGGTGGATGTGTATAGCCGCTTTGGGTTTGGCAAGCCGACTAATCTGGGGTTAGTCGGGGAAAGTAGTGGCATCTTTCCAAGTAAAAAAACACGGTGGTCTGATTTAGATAGGGCCACCTTTTCTTTTGGCTACGGGCAAATGGTAACACCGTTACAGTTAGCGCGAGCCTACGCAACCATTGGTAGTTTTGGTATTTATCGGCCGCTATCCATCACAAAAGTTGATCCTCCTGTGTCAGGAACACGCGTTTTTCCTGAACCAATCATGCGAACAGTGGTTCATATGATGGAAAGCGTGGCTTTACCCGGAGGCGGGGGAGCACGAGCGGCAATTAAAGGCTACCGTATTGCGATTAAAACAGGGACTGCGAAAAAAGTGGGTCCTGAAGGGCGTTATATTAATAAATATTTAGCTTACGCTGCTGGTGTTGCTCCTGCGAGCAATCCACGCTATGCGTTAGTGGTGCTTATTAATGAGCCAAGCGCGGGTAGTTATTATGGTGGTGCAGTATCTGCACCGATATTTGGTTCGATTATGGGAGGCGTTTTACGGTTGATGAACGTTGAACCCGATGCATTGCAACCAAATGAACAAAATGAAATTGTAAATAGTCAAAAAGAGGTTAAAAGTGGCAGATCGTAATCTTTGTGATCTACTCTCACCCTTTGGTGTGAGCACAACTCCAATCTCACTACGTGAGATGACGCTAGACAGCCGAAAGGCTGCCGCGGGCGATCTGTTTATTGCAATAAAAGGCCATCAATCGGATGGGCGACACTATATTCCTCAAGCGATTGCTCAAGGGGTTTCCGCTGTGATAGCGGAAGCAGAAGGTGAAGCCGTTGAAGGCGAAATTCGTTTTGTTCACGGTGTACCTGTTATTTATTTAAATGACCTGAATAACCGTTTATCAGCTCTTGCGGGTGAGTTTTATCAGCAGCCATCAGCAAATATGAAACTTGTTGGCGTGACCGGTACTAATGGCAAAACAACCACGACACAATTAATTGCTCAGTGGGCTCATGGACTAGGGGAAACTAGCGCTGTAATGGGAACTGTGGGTAATGGCTTATTAGGCCATGTATCACCAAGCGAAAACACCACAGGCTCTGCGGTAGATATCCAACTTGAATTGACTCAGTTATTAAACCAAAAAGCGACATTAACCGCGATGGAAGTGTCTTCTCATGGCTTAGTGCAAGGTCGTGTTGCCGCTTTACAGTTCGATGCCGCTGTGTTTACTAATTTAAGCCGTGATCACCTTGACTATCACGGTGACATGGAAAGTTATGAAGCCGCGAAATGGCTATTGTTTTCTACACATAATGCAAAATCGCAAATCATCAATGCAGATGATGTTATTGGCTTGAAATGGCTACAACGTTTACCACAAGCCTGCGCTGTTACGATGGAAAATCGTATCCCAGCAAACTGGCAAGGGCCATGGTTGAAAGCCACTGAAGTGGAATACCACGACAAGGGCGCGACCATTCATTTTGACTCCACTTGGGGCAAAGGCGCATTTGAAAGCCCACTGATGGGGGCATTTAATGTCAGCAACTTATTAGTTGCAATGGCAACCTTGCTAATGATGGAGTATCCATTGGATAAACTGCTTGCGGCGGCCTCTTCATTGTCACCCGTTTGCGGTCGAATGGAAGTGTTCAGTGCACCAAACAAACCGACCGTTGTTGTCGACTATGCACATACACCAGATGCGTTAGAAAAAGCCTTAGCGGCAGCGCGTTTGCATTGTAAAGGGCAACTTTGGTGCGTATTTGGGTGCGGTGGTGACCGTGACAAAGGCAAGCGCCCTCTAATGGGAGCAGCCGCAGAAGAGTATGCAGATAAAATCGTTATCACTGACGATAACCCACGCAGCGAAGACCCAATTGATATTATCAACGACATCATGGCGGGCTTATTAGACTCAAGCCGTGCTTTGGCCATTCCGGGTCGCCCAGAAGCCGTGACAAACACCATTTTACAAGCATCTCCTGATGATGTGATTGTGATCGCTGGTAAAGGTCATGAAGATTATCAAATTATTGGCAATCGTAAATTAGATTACTCAGACCGTTTAACGGTAGCACGTCTGCTGGGGGTAATCGCATGATCTCGCTAACACTCGCTCAATTGGCACAAGTAACTCAAGGGCAGGTTGAATCTGTTGCAGATACAACGCTCTTGATTAGCGCAGTGAGTACGGATAGCCGCAAAATTGCTGAAAATTGTCTCTTTATTGCTTTAAAAGGTGAACGCTTCGACGCCCATGATTTTGTACAGCAAGTGGTGGTTTCGGGAGCGAAAGCATTACTCGTTGAGCGCAAACTGGAAGTGGATTGCCCTCAAGTCATCGTAAAAGACACGCGTATTGCGATGGGCCAATTAGCAGCATGGGTTCGTCAGCAAAGTAGAGCTCGAATTGTTGGTTTGACGGGGTCTTCAGGCAAAACATCGGTCAAAGAAATGACCGCATCCATATTATCTGAGCGCGGTAAAACTTTATATACTGCCGGTAATTTAAACAACGATATTGGTGTGCCTTTGACACTATTTCGTTTAACCCATGATGATGACTTCGCGGTGATAGAAATGGGTGCTAATCACCCAAATGAAATCGCCTACACAACCAATATTGTTAAACCAGAAGCGGCGTTAGTTAACAATTTATTTGCTGCGCACTTAGCGGGCTTTGGTTCACCTGAAGGGGTTGCTAAAGCGAAAGGTGAAATTTATCAAGGCGTTCCTGAAGAAGGAACCGCGATTGTTAACCTTGATAGCTACAGTGAAAAATGGCAGTTTCAGCCACGCCAAACAGTGTGGCATTACTCGCTAACGCCACAAGCAAAAGCGGATTTCTATCCTTCTGATATCCAAGTGAAACAGCTGACTACGGATTTTGTGTTACATACCCCTGTTGGAAGCGTTGATATCACTTTGCCATTACCAGGGCTACATAATATCGCGAATGTATTAGCAGCGAGTGCATTGGCGATTTCAGTTGGCGCTAGCCTAGAAGACATCAAAAACGGCTTAGCAAAAACACAAGCAGTACCAGGGCGTTTATATCCAGTGCGCTTGAGTGAGCACAAAGTGGTATTAGACGACACTTATAACGCGAATGATGGCTCGATGATTGCGGCAATTCATGTCCTTGAAAAAATGCCGGGCTACCGCATCTTGGTGGTTGGGGATATGGGAGAGCTGGGCGATTATGCAGAAGATTGTCATCAGCGTGTTGGTGTTGCCGCTAAGCAGGCTGGTTTAGACAAAGTATTCAGTGTTGGTCAATTAAGTGAGTTGATCAGCCAATTTAGTGAGTGTGGTGAGCACTTCACAGTGAAAGCAGATTTATTAACCCGACTAATTCCGCTAGCACAGCAGAAGGACGTTGTTTCTATTTTAGTTAAAGGTTCACGCAGCTCCGCGATGGAAGATGTGGTGAATGCATTGAAGGAGTGCTTCGAATGTTAGTCTGGCTTGCCGAAATGTTGGTCCACAAGTTTTCTGTTCTGAACGTCTTCTCTTATTTGACGTTCAGGGCCATTGTCGGTTTGCTGACAGCACTCGCTATTGCATTGTGGATGGGACCTCATTTAATTGCTTACCTACAAAAAATGCAAATTGGTCAAGTCGTTCGTAACGAAGGCCCTGAGTCTCACTTTAGTAAGCGTGGAACCCCAACCATGGGCGGGTTATTGATTTTATTTTCAATCACCGTTTCAACGTTGCTATGGGCTCGCTTAGACAACCCTTACGTTTGGTGTGTTCTGCTTGTGCTCGTTGGGTATGGTATTGTCGGTTTTGTTGATGATTACCGTAAAGTGGTACGCAAAGATACTCGTGGTTTAATTGCCCGTTGGAAATATTTTTGGCAATCCGTGATTGCGTTAATTGTTGCCTTTTCCATGTACGCGATTGGTAAAGATACTCCGGCAACTCAGTTAGTTGTGCCATTTTTCAAAGACGTAATGCCACAGCTGGGCATGCTGTATATTTTGCTGACGTATTTTGTGATTGTTGGAACCAGTAACGCCGTAAACCTAACCGATGGTTTGGATGGCTTAGCTATCATGCCAACGGTATTTGTTGCCGCAGGTTTTGCATTAGTGGCATGGGCAACAGGTAACGTCAATTTTGCCAGTTACTTACATATTCCATTCTTACCCCATGCAGGTGAATTAGTGATTGTCTGTACTGCCATTGTTGGAGCAGGGTTAGGCTTCTTATGGTTTAACACTTATCCAGCGCAAGTATTTATGGGGGATGTTGGCTCATTGGCGCTTGGTGGTGCTCTAGGGACTATTGCGGTATTACTGCGCCAAGAATTTTTATTAGTGATTATGGGCGGTGTGTTCGTCGTTGAGACGCTGTCAGTTATTTTACAAGTCGGTTCATTTAAATTGCGCGGACAACGTATTTTCCGTATGGCACCAATTCACCACCATTATGAATTGAAGGGTTGGCCAGAGCCACGTGTTATCGTGCGTTTCTGGATTATCTCGCTAATGTTAGTCCTGATTGGGCTGGCAACCTTGAAGGTGCGTTAATATGGTCGATTATCAGGGTAAGAACGTAGTCATTATTGGGCTGGGTATCACCGGCCTATCTTGCGTTCACTTTTTCTTGGCACGTGGTGTTGTACCCCGTGTTATGGATACCCGTGCAGTGCCGCCAGGTGTAGACAAACTCCCAGCAAGTGTGGAATGCCATAGCGGTAGCTTGAATAATAGCTGGCTACAAGCAGCCGATTTAATTGTTGCTAGTCCAGGAATTGCGTTGGCAACGCCTCAGTTACAGCAAGCGGCAGAAAACGGCATCGAAATTGTGGGTGATATCGAACTGTTTTGCCGTGAAGCGGATGCACCGATTGTCGCCATTACCGGTTCAAATGGTAAAAGTACCGTCACGTCATTGGTGGGTGAAATGGCGAAAGTAGCGGGTATTTCAGTTGGTGTTGGTGGAAATATTGGTACGCCTGCGCTTTCATTACTCAATGCAGGGCATCGTTTATACGTTTTAGAGCTTTCAAGCTTCCAACTAGAAACCACATCAAGCCTAGAAGCGACCGCTGCGACAGTCTTAAATATTAGTGAAGATCATATGGATAGATATCCATTAGGTCTAGACCAGTACCGTGAAGCAAAATTAAAAATTTATCACAATGCTAAAAACTGCATTGTTAACGTACAAGATGCGCTGACCTTACCCGCAAATCATACTTTGGGTGAATGCATAAGCTTTGGCTTAAATAGTGGTGATTATTTCTTTGATACTCAAAAACGGGTGTTAGTGGCGAAAGGAAAAGAGCTGCTCGATGTCAACGAAATGCACCTAACGGGTCAACATAATTATCTCAATGGGTTAGCCGCGTTAGCATTGGCGGATGCCGTAAATATTCCTCGCCCTGCATGCCTTCAAGTCTTGAAAGAATATACGGGGCTAGCACATCGCTTCGAGTTAGTGTTATTCAACAACGGTGTGCGTTGGATTAATGACTCTAAAGCCACAAATGTTGGAAGTACGGAAGCGGCGTTAAATGGGTTACATGTGGATGGCAATATCTATTTATTATTGGGTGGTGATGGTAAGTCAGCTGATTTTTCACCACTAAAACAATATATTGCTGCGGATAACTACCGTCTATACTGTTTTGGTCGTGATGGGAAAGCATTAGCCGATATGGCACCTGAAAAATCCGTATTGACTGAAACTATGGAACAAAGCTTACGCCAAATTGCGCCACAATTAAAAGCGGGGGACATGGTGTTGTTATCCCCTGCATGTGCCAGCTTGGATCAGTTTAAAAGTTTTGAGCAGCGTGGGACCGTCTTTGCTCAATTAGCCCAGGAGCTAGGTTAATGACGATACCGGGTGCGATGCGTTTAAAAAATTGGGTCATTGGTGAAAAAAATGGCGTGATTTCAGGCTCAACGCTTTACGACCGTACATTGGTGTGGTTGGCATTCGGTTTAGCCGCGGTGGGTTTTATTATGGTCACATCCGCCTCCATGCCAGTTGGCCAGCGCTTAACGGAAGATCCTTTTTATTTTGCTAAGCGTGATGTGGTGTATATCGTCATCGCATTTATTTTAGCCCTAGGTGTCATGCGTATTCCGATGGCGGTTTGGGAAAAGTACAACTTCGTATTGTTGATGGTTTCACTTGGCATGCTTGTCGTGGTACTGGTGGCAGGGAGTTCAGTTAACGGGGCATCTCGCTGGATAGATATCGGTTTGGTTAAAATTCAACCGGCAGAAATCTCGAAATTTACGTTATTCTGTTACGTGTCCAGTTATTTAGTGCGTAAGTCTGATGAAGTCAGAACCCGTTTTCTTGGCTTTATCAAACCGATGTGTATTTTGATTGTGATGGCGTCATTGCTTTTATTACAACCTGACTTAGGGACCGTTATCGTATTAGTGGTAACTACTCTTGGTTTGTTGTTTTTAGCGGGAGCAAGGTTAGCCCCCTTTATTATTGGTATTGCCGCTTGTGCGGTGGGGGTATTGGCTTTGATTTGGTTCGAGCCGTACCGCTTACGTCGAGTGACGTCGTTTTTGAACCCGTGGGATGACCCGTTTGGCAGTGGTTATCAGCTAACCCAATCTTTAATGGCCTTTGGTCGTGGTGAAATGTTTGGGCAAGGGTTAGGAAATTCAGTACAAAAATTGGAATACTTGCCAGAAGCACATACTGACTTTATTTTCTCAGTTTTAGCCGAAGAGCTCGGGTACTTTGGCGTTGTATTGGTTCTGCTGATGGTCTTTATGCTGGCATTTAGGGCAATGATGATTGGCCGTCGCGCATTGATGTCGAACCAATTATTCGGTGGTTATTTGGCTTGTTCAATTGGTATTTGGTTTACCTTCCAAGCTTTGGTTAACGTCGGTGCTGCATCAGGCATGTTACCAACAAAAGGTTTAACACTGCCGTTAATTAGTTATGGTGGTTCGAGTTTACTGGTGATGGCTGCCGCCATTGCGATATTACTGAGAATTGATTTTGAAACACGCCTTGAAAAAGCGCAGGCGTTTGTAAGGAGCACTAAATGAGTCAGGCAAAGAAATTACTCGTCATGGCAGGTGGAACCGGAGGGCATGTTTTTCCGGGGTTAGCTGTGGCTCATTATTTGCAGGCTCAAGGCTGGGAGATCCGTTGGTTAGGTACGGCTGACCGAATGGAAGCCACATTAGTCCCTAAGCATGGTATCGATATTGAATTCATTCAAATTTCGGGACTCAGGGGTAAAGGTATTGCCGCACAACTGGGGGCACCATGGCGTATTTATAAAGCTATCCGCCAAGCAAAAACGATTATCAAACGTTATCAGCCAGATGCAGTATTAGGCATGGGGGGCTATGTTTCAGGTCCTGGTGGTATTGCGGCATGGCAATGCGGTGTACCCGTTGTGCTTCATGAACAAAATGGAATCGCGGGTTTAACGAATAAATGGTTATCGCGGATCGCAAAAAGAGTGTTACAAGCCTTTCCGGGCGCATTTCCTGACGCACCAGTTGTCGGGAACCCGGTACGTGAAGATGTTTTAGCACTACCGGCACCCCAGGTACGTTTAGCAGGCCGAGAAGGCGCTGTACGCGTATTAGTCGTTGGTGGTAGCCAAGGGGCACGGGTTTTGAATCAAGTGATGCCTCTTGTTGCTGAAAAAGTAGGCAAACAGTTAAATATCTGGCATCAAGCGGGAAAAGGCAGTAAGGAATCAACAGAAGCATTGTATAATGAGCATATGCAAGTTTCAGGCAATTCCGAGTATAAAGTTACTGAATTTATTGATGATATGGCGCAAGCTTACGCATGGGCAGATATTGTCGTCTGTCGGTCTGGTGCACTAACAGTAAGTGAAATTGCAGCCGCAGGTTTACCGGCTATTTTTGTTCCTTTTCAACATAAAGACCGTCAGCAGTATTGGAATGCATTACCGCTAGAAAAAGCAGGGGCGGCTAAAATTTTAGAACAGTCACAATTTACCGCAGATGCTGTGGCGAGCTTATTAGAGCAATGGGATAGAAACGAATTACTCTCAATGGCTGAAAAAGCGCATAGCTGTGCAATTACTGATGCAACAGAACGAGTTGCTGCCGTGATTTGTAAAGTGGCTAAATAATATTAGCCATAATTGATACCGAATTAATTAGAAGCGAAGAAATATAGTGAATACACAACAATTAGCGAAATTAAGAACATCAGTGCCAGAAATGAGAAGAGTCAGGCACATCCATTTTGTCGGCATCGGCGGTGCTGGCATGGGTGGTATCGCTGAAGTGTTGGCAAATGAAGGCTATGAAATTAGCGGTTCAGATTTAGCACCCAATGCAGTGACACAACAATTAACCGCATTAGGCGCAACGATTTATTTTAATCACCGCCCAGAGAACGTTGAAAATGCGAGCGTTGTCGTCGTATCAACAGCGATTTCAAGCGAGAACCCTGAAATTCAAGCCGCCAAAGAATTGCGTATTCCAGTTATTCGCCGTGCAGAAATGTTAGCTGAATTAATGCGTTACCGTCATGGTATTGCCGTTGCAGGTACCCACGGGAAAACCACCACCACAGCAATGATTTCTGGGATTTATGCACAAGCAGGCCTTGACCCTACATTTGTGAATGGGGGCTTAGTTAAATCAGCAGGAACACACGCGCGTTTAGGTAGTAGCCGCTACTTGATAGCAGAAGCTGATGAAAGCGATGCTTCGTTCTTACATTTGCAACCGTTAGTTGCCGTTGTGACAAATATCGAAGCAGACCATATGGATACTTACCAAGGCGACTTCGATAATTTAACGAATACGTTCATTAATTTCTTGCACAATCTGCCATTTTACGGGCGTGCAGTGATGTGTATTGATGACCCTGTGATCCGCTCGTTACTACCAAAAATTGGTCGTTACATTACCACTTATGGTTTTAGTGAAGACGCTGATGTGCGTATCACCCAATATGAGCAAAAAGGAAATCAAGGCTTTTTCACCATTGCCCGTGAAAATATGCCAGAGCTGACGGTGGTTCTAAATGCACCGGGACGTCACAATGCCCTTAATGCGACAGCTGCCGTTGCTGTTGCAACTGAAGAAGGTATTGATGACCTTCATATTTTATCTGCACTAGTTGAATTTCAAGGTACGGGTCGTCGCTTTGATTTCCTAGGGAATTTCCCTCTGCGTAATGTGAATGGTAAAGAGGGGGAAGTGATGCTAGTCGATGACTATGGTCACCACCCAACGGAAGTTGACGCAACGATTAAAGCAGCGAGAGCAGGTTGGCCAGATAAACGCATTGTTATGGTATTCCAACCGCACCGTTATACTCGTACTCGTGACTTATACGATGATTTTGTTAATGTTTTAGGGCAGGTAGATGTGCTGCTAATGCTAGATGTATATTCAGCGGGTGAAAAGCATGTACCGGGTGCAGATAGCCGCTCATTATGTAGAACAATTCGTGGCCGCGGTCAGATTGATCCTATTTATGTAGCAGATACTGAACAAATTCCACATATTTTAGCTCAAACTCTTGATGAAAATGATTTAATTTTAGTTCAAGGCGCAGGAAATATTGGTAAAATAGCCAAAAACTTGGCAGAAGCAAAATTACAGCCACCGATGGTTGAGGAATAAAAATGACAGAGAAAGTTGCGGTTCTATTAGGGGGCTCATCCGCTGAACGTGAGGTTTCACTTCAGTCAGGAAATGCTGTGCTGGCGGGGTTACGCCAAGCAGGCATTGATGCTCATCCTATTGACCCCCAAGATTTCCCTGTAGAAACACTGAAAGATGCAGGTTTCAATAAAGTTTTTATTGCATTACATGGCCGTGGTGGTGAAGACGGGACATTGCAAGGGCTGCTAGAAACATTAAATCTGCCTTATACCGGCAGTGGTGTTATGGCTTGTGCACTTAGCATGGATAAGCTGAGAACAAAACAATTATGGCAAGGTGCAGGGCTAAGTGTGTCGCCATATGTTTACTTAACAAAGCAGCAGTATAAGCAGGCTTCTCGTGAACAAATTGTTGCTAAAGTACAATTGCTAGGGTTACCGCTCATTGTGAAGCCGAGCCTAGAAGGCTCAAGTGTTGGCATGAGTAAAGTTGATAGCTTAGAGGCATTGCCCGCTGCATTGGATCTCGCGTTTCAATTTGATGAAACATTGTTAATTGAAAAATGGTTGAGTGGCCCTGAGTTCACGGTTGCAGTGTTGGGAGATAACGCTCTGCCGTCAATTCGTATTCAACCACCGGGTATTTTTTATGATTACGAAGCGAAATATTTATCTGATGAAACCCAATACTTTTGCCCAAGTGGCCTAGGTGAACAGCTCGAGTCTGAACTCACAGACTTAGCGCTGAAAGCATACCAAGTTGTTGGCTGCGAAGGTTGGGGACGAGTTGATGTAATGCAAGATAACGATGGTCAATTTTATCTGCTGGAAGTTAATACATCGCCAGGTATGACAAGCCATAGCTTAGTACCGATGGCAGCTCGTCAAGCAGGGATGAGTTTTTCACAGTTAGTTGTACAAATTTTGAAATTGGCTCGTTGATATGTCACAAGCAGCACTAAATGTTAGGCATCATAATCAGAAGAACGACGAGGACCCGCGTTCAGGGCCAAGTAATGGTGCGTTTTTAGGTGGGTTATTTTTCTTTCTATTTGTGGTTGGCACTATCATCTGGAGTGGTTGGATGGTGATGACTTGGATGAAAGATGCTGACAGGCTGCCGATGTCTAAATTGGTGCTAACGGGTGAACGCCATTACACCAAAAATGATGATGTCAGAAAGGCCATTTTAGCGTTAGGGCAGCCGGGAACGTTTATGACCGTCGATGTCAA
Organism: Providencia sp. M-27; assembly: GCF_011077905.1. NCBI lineage: Bacteria > Pseudomonadati > Pseudomonadota > Gammaproteobacteria > Enterobacterales > Morganellaceae > Providencia > Providencia sp. M-27. The sequence continues at coordinate 34,836 of NZ_JAALBT010000013.1, forward strand.
CGCTATCCAAAACCAAATAAGTATGATGCCATGGGTACGCCAAGTGACAGTGCGTAAACAATGGCCAGATGAATTGAAAATTCATATTGTTGAATACCGCCCATTCGCTAGGTGGAATGATCAAAACATGGTGGATGAACAAGGCCGAGTATTTAATTTGCCGGTTAGCGAAAATGGTAAAGGGGATTATGTGTTGCTTTATGGGCCACAAGGTAGCCAGAAAGAGGTTCTCAAAGAATATTCTATCTTTAAGAACACATTAGCGGCACATAACCTAAAGCTAAAATCACTATCGATGACAGCCAGACACGCATGGCAAATTATTTTAGACAACGATGTTAGAATTGAATTAGGTAAGAAAGAAGTGTCAGAGCGGTTAAATAGGTTCCTTGAACTGTATCCGCTTTTGCAGCAAACAACGGATAAACGTGTTGACTATGTTGACTTACGTTATTCCAGTGGTGCTGCGGTGGGCTGGGCGCCACTCTTGGTCGATGCTCCACCGGAGTTACAATAAAGACGATGACTAATAACAAAAATTAGGCAGAAAAAATGATTAAAGCAACGGACAGAAAATTAGTGGTAGGCCTTGAAATTGGAACTTCCAAGGTATCAGCCCTTGTTGGCGAAATTCTGCCCGATGGTATGGTTAATATTATTGGGGTGGGAAGTTGTCCATCTCGTGGAATGGACAAAGGTGGCGTAAACGACCTTGAATCAGTGGTAAAATGTGTACAAAGAGCCATTGATCAGGCGGAACTTATGGCCGACTGCCAAATTTCATCGGTTTACCTTGCACTATCGGGTAAGCACGTCAGTTGCCAAAATGAAATTGGTATGGTGCCAGTTTCAGAAGAAGAAGTGACGCAAGAAGATGTTGACAGTGTTGTGCATACAGCAAAATCAGTGCGTGTTCGTGATGAACACAGAATTTTGCACGTGATACCGCAAGAATTTGCAATAGATTACCAAGAAGGGATTAAAAACCCAGTTGGTTTATCGGGTGTACGTATGCAAGCTAAAGTTCATTTGATTACCTGCCATAACGATATGGCGAAAAATATTGTTAAAGCCGTTGAACGTTGTGGGTTAAAAGTTGATCAGCTTATTTTTGCTGGTCTCGCTGCAAGTTATAGCGTTTTAACGGAAGATGAGCGTGAATTAGGTGTATGTGTCGTCGATATCGGCGGCGGTACTATGGATATGGCGGTTTATACTGGTGGGGCTTTGCGTCATACGAAAGTGATCCCCTATGCAGGTAACGTGGTGACAAGTGACATCGCGTATGCGTTTGGAACACCTCCAAGTGATGCCGAAGCCATTAAAGTGCGTCATGGTTGTGCAGTCGGTTCTATCGTTAGTAAAGATGAAACTGTCGAAGTGCCAAGTGTTGGTGGGCGACCACCACGAAGTTTACAGCGCCAAACCTTAGCAGAAGTTATCGAGCCACGGTATACTGAGCTGTTAAACTTAGTAAATGAAGAAATTTTAAATTTACAGGAACAGTTGCGTCAACAAGGTGTCAAACACCATTTGGCAGCTGGTATCGTGTTGACGGGTGGAGCCGCACAGATTGATGGTCTAGTCGAATGTGCGCAAAAAGTGTTTCATACGCAAGTGCGAATTGGTACACCGCTCAACATCACAGGGTTAACGGATTATGCGCAGGAGCCATATTACTCAACAGCAGTAGGGCTTCTGCATTACGGTAAAGAAAGTCACTTAGGCGATGATACCGAAGTAGAAAAACGTGCATCAGTTAGCGGATGGTTTAGTAAAATAACCAGTTGGCTGAGAAAAGAATTTTAATTTTGATAAAGAAGCATATTATTAGCTTCGAAAGTAGTAAGCACAAAACGGAGAGACATTATGTTTGAACCAATGGAGCTAACCAACGATGCGGTGATTAAAGTCATCGGCGTTGGCGGCGGCGGCGGAAATGCCGTTGAACACATGGTGCGTGAACGTATTGAAGGCGTCGAATTCTTCGCTGTCAATACAGATGCACAAGCGCTGCGTAAAACCGCAGTTGGACAAACTATCCAGATCGGTACAGGTATTACCAAAGGTCTGGGTGCAGGTGCAAACCCTGAAGTTGGCCGTAATGCCGCTGAAGAGGACCGTGAAGCGCTGCGTAATGCTTTAGATGGCGCAGATATGGTCTTTATCGCAGCCGGTATGGGCGGTGGCACAGGGACTGGCGCAGCTCCGGTTGTTGCCGAAGTTGCCAAAGAATTGGGTATTCTGACAGTTGCTGTTGTGACTAAACCTTTCAATTTCGAAGGGAAAAAACGCATGGCATTTGCAGAAGCGGGTATCACTGAGTTGTCAAAACATGTTGACTCACTGATCACTATCCCAAATGATAAATTATTAAAAGTACTTGGTCGTGGTATCTCATTACTGGATGCTTTCGGTGCGGCAAATGACGTACTAAAAGGTGCAGTACAAGGTATCGCTGAACTGATTACTCGCCCAGGTTTAATGAACGTAGACTTTGCTGACGTACGTACTGTGATGTCAGAAATGGGCTACGCGATGATGGGGTCAGGTGTTGCTCGTGGTGAAGATAGAGCAGAAGAAGCGGCAGAAATGGCTATTTCTAGTCCACTTCTTGAAGATATCGACCTGTCTGGTGCACGTGGTGTATTAGTTAACATCACGGCTGGCTTCGACCTGCGTTTAGATGAGTTTGAAACGGTAGGTAACACTATTCGTGCCTTCGCATCTGATAATGCAACAGTGGTAATCGGTACATCTCTTGACCCAGAAATGCACGAAGAACTGCGTGTCACTGTTGTTGCTACAGGTATTGGTATGGACAAACGTCCAGAAATTACTTTAGTTAGCAACAAAATGTCTCAGCAGGCGTCAATGGAGCAACGCTATCAGCAAATGCAAAATAGCATGTCTTCATTAACAGAAGAGAAACCAGCTGCTAAAGCAGTTAACGACCAAAATACGCAAACAAACAAAGAACCAGATTATCTTGATATTCCTGCGTTCTTGCGTAAGCAGGCCGATTAATTTTATTTATATTGGTTTCTCCGCTTTTTGTGCTAAAATTTCCTACTGATTATCTTGTATGATGATCAGTAGGACTTATAACATTGCGAGAAAAATACGATGATCAAACAACGGACACTAAAACGTATTATTACAGCGACTGGTGTTGGTTTACATACCGGCAAGAAAGTTACGCTTACATTACGTCCAGCGCCGGCCAATACCGGGGTCATCTACCGTCGTACTGACCTTAATCCACCGGTTGATTTTCCGGCAGATGCGAAATCAGTTCGTGACACCATGTTATGTACATGCTTAGTTAATGAAGATAACGTGCGTATTTCGACTGTTGAGCATTTGAATGCTGCCTTAGCAGGGTTAGGTATCGATAACATTGTTATTGAAGTCAATGCGCCTGAAATCCCTATTATGGATGGCAGTGCAGCACCATTTGTATTCTTACTGCTTGATGGCGGTATTGAAGAGTTAAATTGTGCGAAGAAATTTTTACGTATAAAAGAAACTGTACGCGTTGAAGATGGTGATAAATGGGCTGAAATGCGACCTTATAATGGGTTTAGCCTTGATTTCACAATTGATTTTCAACACCCAGCAATTGATAGTAGCACACAACGCTACTCACTTGATTTCTCAGCGGAATCATTTGTAAATCAAATTAGCCGTGCGCGTACTTTTGGCTTTATGCGTGATATTGAATATCTGCAATCAAAAGGCTTATGCTTAGGCGGTAGTTTCGACTGCGCCATCGTTGTTGATGACTATAAAGTTCTTAACGAAGATGGTTTACGTTTTGAAGATGAATTCGTTCGTCACAAAATGTTAGATGCAATTGGTGATTTATTCATGTGTGGGCACAACATTATTGGCGCATTCACTGCGTTTAAGTCAGGTCATGCATTGAATAACAAGCTGTTACAAGCAGTTTTAGCGAAAGAATCTGCTTGGGACCTCGTCACATTTGAAGACGAAGCTCAATTGCCTGTCGCATTCAAAGCACCTTCAACGGTGTTTGCATAATACTTGATTATGCAGCTACCTTCGAAAGCTAATCGAAGCTAGCCTTTTCTGTTGGTTGCACTAGTACTCTCTCCGGCTAGTGCAGCCAGCCGCTCAAACCTTTCTTTTAATCCTTTCGGGCTATTTTCCGCTAATTTCAAAAGTGTTTGCGCTGTTTGTGTGCTTATCTGACGTTCGTTCATTTTTTGACTTGTTGAAGCTGTTTGCTTAGTTACTGAGCTATTTTGCTTCGATTTTCGCACAAGATCGGGATTGATTCTGATGTCGATAGAAGATAAAGATGGTAGAATAGATGTTCTTAATGCAGAAAGAAGATTGATTTTTTCGTAATTAAGTCGGGTCATCCAACTGGCATTTGCCACTTCAATGACCATAATATTATTACGGTAGTTTGCAACACGGCACATGGGTTTAATTTCAGCCGGTAGTAACCCTTTTACAGCCCGATTCAGTTTGATAATTGCTTTTGCATTACGCTGAATAGTTTGTAAAGTGTTCGATGATGTTGCCAATGATCCTTCAAGAACATCAAAAAGTGCTTGTGGATGACTATCTCTCATTTTTAGCTCCAGCTGAGAATGAAACAACGAATTACAAATAATAATTTTGTCACTTATTTATTATATAAGAGTTTGATGGGCATTTTAAATTTTTGGCGACAACTTGGTAGAAAATACTTTTGGTCCCACCTGTTATTAGGTGTGGTTGCCACGGGTGTCGGCTTGCCTACAATTTTAAATGCGTTATCAGAGTCTCAACATACACAGGTTAACTCTTCACCAGTTAATCGCCAAAACCAAGCTGTTAATGCTTTTGACAATTTATTTGCTCAACAAAATTCCCAACGCTCTTCGTCATCATCGTCATCTTATTCAGTAAATTACTGGCAGCAACATGCGGTAAGGAATGTCATTCGGCAGCTAACTTTTGCTTTTTCGGCAACGGAAGACGATGATGTAAACGCTGCAACAAAAGAGACTGAACAGCTTATTGTTCCACAATTGATGTTAGATACGCTGTATGCCATGTTAGCACAGCGCTCACTTCAGTGGGATGAAAGTGTTATCCAATTTAGTCATTATAACTATCCTCATATTATTGCCTACCAACCTGCAATTTGGATTGCCCAAGTTCACGGTATTCGTGCCGGTCCGTTAACAGCCTAATCTTCATTCATGACAAGCCAGCTTATTGCTGCGCTGTTTTATGTCATAAAATTTATTAAAATTTAAAACAATTAATTGATTATTAGAGATTAGAACATGTTAACAAAGATTTTAACCAAAGTTTTTGGTAGTCGTAATGACCGCACGTTACGCCGCTTACGTAAAGAAGTTGAAAAAATTAACCGCCTTGAGCCAGACTTCGAAAAATTATCTGATGATGAGCTAAAAGCAAAAACGGTGGAGTTTCGTGAACGTTTAACGAAAGGTGAAAGCTTAGAAAGCATCATTCCTGAAGCATTTGCAACTGTTCGTGAAGCCAGTAAACGTGTATTTGGTATGCGCCACTTTGATGTACAGCTTATCGGTGGGATGGTACTGAATGAACGCTGTATTGCTGAAATGCGTACAGGGGAAGGTAAAACATTAACGGCAACATTGCCCGCTTATATCAACGCGTTAAGTGGCAAAGGGGTTCACGTAGTTACGGTGAATGACTACTTAGCCAAACGTGATGCTGAAAATAACCGTCCATTATTTGAATTTTTAGGCCTAACGGTAGGTATCAACCTGCCAGGTATGGCTCCTCCTGCAAAACGTGAAGCGTACGCGGCAGATATCACTTACGGTACGAATAATGAATTTGGTTTCGACTACTTACGCGACAACATGGCATTTAGCCCTGAAGAGCGTGTTCAACGCAAATTGCATTATGCATTGGTGGATGAGGTCGACTCCATTCTTATCGATGAAGCACGTACACCGCTGATTATTTCAGGCCCTGCAGAAGACAGCTCTGAATTGTACCAAAAAGTAGATAAACTTATTCCACATCTACAACGTCAAGAGAAAGAAGATTCAGACACTTTCCAAGGGGAAGGCCACTTCTCTGTTGATGAAAAAGCACGTCAAGTGACCATAACTGAACGTGGGCTGGTATTAATCGAAGAGCTTCTGGTAAAAGAAGGTTTAATGGATGAAGGTGAGTCCCTATATTCGCCTTCTAACATCATGTTAATGCACCATGTAATGGCAGGTTTGCGTGCACATGCGTTGTTTACCTTAGACGTTGATTATATTGTAAAAGATGGTCAAATCGTCATTGTTGATGAACACACCGGCCGTACAATGGAAGGGCGTCGTTGGTCTGACGGTTTACACCAAGCAGTTGAAGCGAAAGAAGGGGTTGAAATTCAAAATGAAAATCAAACCTTAGCTTCTATTACTTTCCAGAATTATTTCCGTTTATATGAAAAACTTGCAGGTATGACGGGGACTGCAGATACCGAAGCATTTGAATTTAGTTCAATTTATAAACTCGATACAATTGTTATCCCAACTAACCGCCCAATGGTTCGTAAAGACTTACCTGATCTCGTTTATATGAACGAAACTGATAAGTTTGCAGCAATTATTGAAGATATTCGCGAAAGAACCGCCAATGGACAACCAGTTCTTGTTGGTACGATTTCTATTGAGAAATCTGAATTGATTTCTAATGCATTGAAAAAAGCCAAAATTGCTCATAATGTTTTGAATGCTAAATTCCACGCAATGGAAGCGGATATCATCGCGAATGCAGGTCAAGCTGCTGCCGTGACGATCGCAACTAACATGGCAGGTCGTGGTACTGACATTATGTTAGGTGGTAGCTGGCAAACTGAGGTTGCAGCATTAGAAGAGCCAACTCAAGAGCAAATCGATGAGATCAAAGCAAACTGGAAAGTACGCCATGATGCAGTATTAGCGGCGGGTGGTTTGCATATTATCGGTACAGAGCGTCATGAGTCACGTCGTATCGATAACCAGTTACGTGGTCGTGCGGGTCGTCAAGGGGATGCGGGTTCATCTCGTTTTTACCTATCTATGGAAGATGCGCTGATGCGTATTTTTGCCTCAGACCGCGTTACTGGAATGATGAAAAAGTTAGGTATGAAACCGGGTGAAGCTATCGAGCACCCATGGGTGACTAAGGCTATCGCTAATGCACAGCGTAAAGTTGAAAGCCGCAACTTTGATATTCGTAAACAGTTACTTGAATATGATGATGTTGCAAGTGACCAGCGTCGTGCTATTTATACTCAACGTAATGAATTACTTGATGGCGGTGATATTAAAGAAACGGTTGATAGCATTCGTGAGGATGTGTTAACCACAACTATGGATGCCTATATTCCACCTCAATCACTTGAAGAAATGTGGGATATTGAAGGTTTACATCAGCGTTTAGTCAATGATTTTGACCTCGATTTACCAATCAAAGAGTGGTTAGACAAAGAGCCTGAGTTACACGAAGAAACATTGCGTGAACGCATTATGGCAAAAGCGATTGAAGTTTATGGTCGTAAAGAAGAAATTGTTGGCGCAGAAGCGATGCGTAATTTCGAAAAAGGTGTCATGTTGCAAACATTAGACACGTTATGGAAAGAGCACTTAGCGTCAATGGATTACTTACGCCAAGGCATTCATTTGCGTGGTTATGCGCAAAAAGATCCTAAGCAAGAATACAAACGTGAATCTTTCAGCATGTTTGCTAACATGCTTGAAGCCTTGAAATATGAAGTGATTAGCACTTTATCTAAGGTACAAGTTCGTTTACCTGAAGAGGTTGAAGCATTAGAGCAACAGCGTCGTGAAGAAGCTGAGCGTTTAGCGAAAAGGCAACAATTAAGCCATGAAGCAGGTGCTGAATCTTTAATGACTGAAAATGAAGCTAAAATTGCAACTCAAGGTCATAAAATTGGTCGTAATGATCCTTGTCCTTGTGGTTCAGGTAAAAAATATAAGCAATGTCACGGTCGCTTAAACTAGTTCATCATTAACTCTAATATAAAGAAAAGGCGGGGTAACCCGCCTTTTTGACGAAAAAATTATGGAAAAAAAACATTTACATATCGCAGCTGGGATCATTCGTAATTCTCAGGAAAAAATTTTTATTACTAAACGGCCTGAAGGCTCACATATGGCTGGTTTTTGGGAGTTTCCTGGTGGAAAACTTGAAACTAATGAATCTCCTGAAGCAGCATTAGTTCGTGAGCTTGAAGAAGAAGTTGGAATTATAGTGACTAAGAGCGAGTTATTTCATCGCGTTGATCATGAGTTTGATGATCGTTTCATTACACTCTATTTTTTCATAGTTTCTTCGTGGGAAAATGAACCGTATGGTAAAGAAGGGCAAGACTCGCGTTGGGTTTATCAACATGATCTTATTGCAAATGAATTCCCTCCAGCAAATCGTATCATTGTTGATTTATTAACGCAGAGAAGTGATCAACATAATAGCTGATATTGATATTAAGTGGAAAATACACAATGATATATTTTCCACTTAATTTTATGCTGTCGCGACTTAACGTATTATTTATCTGGTTGTTCGCTCCAATCATCGCTGTCAGATATATCCCCTTGGCTAGCAATTCGTTTCTCTTCACTAGCCCACTCACCAAGGTCAATAAGTTGACAACGTTTACTGCAAAATGGCCGGAAAGGGCTATTTTCATTCCAAACAACGATCTTTTTACATGTAGGGCAATTTACTTCAATGATTTCACTCATAAATATATATCTCTAGCTAGCAACAGGATAACTCAAAATTAATAACATCTGGAAGTATACCATTCTCACTGTCGATATGTAGAAAGCGTAAGGCAAATCGTGTTTTATGGCCTGAAATTTGCGGGTAAATGAGATGTTCAATGGATAATTTGATGCGTAGTAACTCTTTACCCTCGACATTATCTTGATAGAAACCATTATGAGATTCTTTTATCTCAAAATTTCCACTTTGTCGAATTAATGTAAGAACGGTGTTTAATGCATTCTTCAGTGGGTCGAGGCTTTGTAGCCATCCATTGATGGACTTATTTCGCTCGATCTGTGAAATGTTCAACCAAAGCTGTAGTGTGGGGAGATCAAAACTACAGCAGCCACCAGGGATGCTTAAACGTTGACGTACCATACTGATAATTTTATCTGTTCGTAAATGGTGGCCAAAACGTGGGGCTGACATTAATTTGGAGATTGTTTCAGATAATTGTTCAAGCAATGTAGAAATTAATTGGTTATCGGCATTAGGCGCTTCGGCCCAATTCGCTAACTGGATCCGTTGTTTTTCGAGCTCTTTCATGAGCTCAGAACGTACCTCTCCTCTATCTAGAATTTCAATTAGTTCTGAAACAGAACGGAAAAAGGCAATACCAGTAGAGTAGGAAGTAATATTACTTAGCTCATAAATTTGAGATAAAAGTGTTTCAAGGCGCAGCCACGAACGAATTTTTTCATTCATTGGGTATTCATAAGTAATAAAATTTGTTGCAATTAATTCGCCCATTTTAATTCCTATTTTTTTATTTTTGCTAGCGTTAAGTACTGGTTATGAAAAGCAGCGACCTTGCCTGAGAGATCCGTATCATGAGAATGGTTTGTTATTATATCATTGGCATAATTAAGTCGTTTTTCACGGCTAACTTGTGCATTAAGTATATTAGTAACTTGTTCTAAACTGGTCTTATCTCTTTTTAATGTACGCTGAATTTGCTCTTCAGTAGTAACATCAACAACTAATACCCTATCGGCCAAATGATGAATATTATTTTCAATTAATAAAGGGACTACCCATAACACATAAGGGTAATTTATTTGCTGAAATTGCTTTTGTGTTTCTTGCTGGATCAATGGATGAAGCAAAGCATTCAGCCATTTTTTTTCATCGGGCTTGGAAAAAATAATTTCCCTTAAGCGTTGTCTATTTAGCTCTCCGTTCGGAAGAATAACACCCTTACCAAAGTGGCGTGTAATGCTTTCTAAGGCAGGGGTATTTGGCTCAACAACCTGCCGAGCAATCACATCTGCATCAACTAGGGGGACTCCAAGTTTAGCAAATTCATTTGCAACGGTTGTTTTACCACTTCCAATACCACCAGTTAAAGCAACTATATAAGGCATATGATTATTCATTTACTCGTTGAAAAAAAATAGATTACACTGAAATAAATCATTTGTCTTCATCCAAAGTAATATTACGATGAATAGGTTAAAAAACAAATTTTTATATAAAATATTTAAGGTGAAATACCATATTCATATCTACATAAAATTATTTATAACTCAGTTATAACATTTCCTAAGTTAAATATCGGTAGATACATTGCTAACATGATCATTCCTACCAGTATAGCAATTAAAAGGAGTAAAATAGGTTCAAGATTTTTTAAGTTTCTTTCTGTAATAAAAACATATTGCTCTGAATAATATTTGAATAAATAATTTGAGAAATAGTGTATTTTTCCAGATTCTTCGGCAATAGACATTAGCTGTACAGATAAATCAGGGAAAAATTTGGTTTGCTTCATTGCACAGGACAGTAGTTCTCCTTTATGTACCGACATATGTACGTATTTACAGTCTTTTTGGTATTGAGGATTGCTGATAGTTTGAATTGTACATTTTAAGCATTCAGATAATGACAATCCTACGTTAATAGTTGAGTGCATCGTTAAGAAATATAGGCTTAAATTATGAAACTGTAATGATTTTTTGAATATGGGGAGGTGCATGATTGTTTTTTTCAATAAAACTAATGTTTTCATCTTAAATTTAAATGCTATAAAGGATGCAAATAGTAAAGTAATAAATAAATAGGAGGAATAATCTCGTAGGGAGTTAGAGATAAAGGTTATTATTTTTGTGATGAGAGGTAATTCATGTGTAACATTTTCATAGATGCTCTCAAATTGGGGGACGACATAGAACATCATAATGAATAATAATATTATTGAGAATACAGAAAGGATTATTGGGTATCGTATTGACTTGTTGATAAGTAGTGATGTTCTATTATTATGCTCTAAAATTTTGTTGATTGTACTAAAGCTTTCCTCATATTGACCTGTTTTTTCTGCAATGGTAATAATACTTATTACTGTGTCATCAAAGATTATTGGGTATTTTTGTAAGTACTGTGAGAGTTTTTCTCCTTTTTCAATATGAATTATTGAGTTCTCAATAATATCAATCCAAAAGGGGAGTTGGCAGTTGGTCTGTAATATTTTCAAACATTGTACAAGATTAATACCGGATGAGGATAATAAAGATAACTGATGAAAAAAATGAATTCTATAATTAATGTTGTTTTTGTCTAAAGTGAATATTGTTTTTAGCTTTATGTGTATAGGAATTAAGTTCCTTTCAGATATGTTGATGAAAGCCTGCTTTTTACTCTTCGCTATTAGCGTACTATGTGTTAGTTGATCGTTAAAATCAATGGCGCTATATGAATAAATAAACATGTTAACTCACTCCATTTCCGATAATGGAATAGATTTCTTGAAGAGTTGTTTCACCCATTTCAACAAGTTCTATACCTGCATTAAAAAGACTAATAAAATTATTTGGATTCTCAAGTGTATTCTTTGTGAGTATTTCACAGATGCTTTTATGGTCGATATATTCATAAACTGCGGTTCTCCCCATAAAACCAGAAAAACAGAGTTCACACCCTTTTGCTGACCATTCATTTATTATATGGTTAGCGTGTAGTTTGGTTTTCTTAGGTATTGCTTCTTTGCAGTGAGGACAAAGTTTTCGTACCAATCTTTGTGCAATGACCATTTTGAGACAAGATTTTAGTTGGCTATTTTCTATCCCTAGTTGGTTCATTCTCTCTATTGCACTGAATGTACAATTTGTGTGTAATGTAGACAAAACTAGATGGCCAGTTTGAGCTGCTCTAGTCGCTATTTTGGCTGTTTCTTCATCACGAATTTCACCGATCATAATGACATCCGGGTCTTGTCGCAGAAGTGCTCTTAAAATAAAAGAGAAATTAAGTTTGTATTTTTCATTAACTTGGGTTTGATTAATTCCTTGTAGTGGAATTTCAATTGGGTCCTCAATGGTTGTTATATTTCTTGAGGACTGATTTAAATATTCTAGGTAACTATAAAGAGTTACTGTTTTACCGCTTCCTGTGGGCCCTGTAACTAAGATTAGCCCTTGTGGTCGATTTAAATATTCTTTTAATGAATCAAGAAGGGAAGAGCACATCCCTATGTGCTCTAAAGAATATTTTAATTGTGTATTCAAAATACGTAGGACTAATTTTTCACCGTGAATTGTCGGAATACTTGAAAGACGAATGCTATAATTTTGCCCGTCAAAGTACCAACTCATTTGGCCATCTTGTGGAAGTCTTTTTTCCGCAATATTCATTTTTGCGAGTATTTTTATACGAGCAATAACTTCACTATTAATCTCATAAGGAGGAGAAGGAATAAAATATAGTTTTCCATCGACTCGTAATCTAATTTTCAACCCATGCTTAGTCGGTTCAAGGTGTATATCCGATGAACGTTTATGAACCGCTGTTTTTAGTAATTCATCCACAAAGTTAATCGCAGGGGATGAAGTATTTAATGGCTCGGGTTCTTTTGGTTGATAATGTGCCTCCTCCTCTTTTATTTCATGTGTTGTATTATTGAAATAATGGTCTATTTTTTCTTTCGGCCAAATGTCATAGCATACAGGGACACTGGCAATAAATTTTAATGTGGCTATTAAATTATCATCCGGCTTTTTAACTACAGCTATAGATAACCGTTTTTGATTATAGTCGATGATTATAATGTAATTCCTATCACATAGACTCTTAAGTTCTTTATAAATGAATTGATCGTTTCTAGCTATATTCATATGTATATTTCCAATTAAAATACAAAGGTTTTTTCGCACAATGACTTTAATTTGATATTATTTTTGTTTTCACAAGCAACTGCCCAATTAAAGGGAGTATTTAAGGATGGAATGGTTGGTGTCAATATAACCTTTAAGCCTGCTAGTGATTTATCTGTGGAAAATGTAATAACGCCTGATTTAACCTCTATTTTACTAATATATCTCCCGGTTATATTGGTAGGGATATCATCATTGCCTCCGTTGCATTGTGATAAACTACCCCGGTTAAAACTACATATTTCTACACTGTTTTTATAAGGGATGACGGTTTGGAGCACATCAGTAATCGCTGCTTTTTGCATATAGCTTTGATAGCCAGGGATCGCAATAGCACTTAAAATTGATATGATTGCAATGACTACCATAATTTCAATGAGTGAAAAGCCTTGTTGATTCATAAATAAAACCTCCGTTGTTAAGTGAGGCTTTATCATAATTAGATTTTTAATTTGAAATTAGAGGTTAAAAAAGAGAGTGCGAAGCAATTTGTAAATGTTTATTGAAATGTAGGTTAGGTTGCATTTTTCTTCGAGCAGCTTCGCAATAAATAACAAGAATAAAATAGAAGCTGGGGTTTTAGGATGAATTAGGTGAAAATAAATGTATCTATATTGCATTAGCGGATAATTTTAATATGGATATTATCCGCTAATAATTATTAAACTAATAATTCTTTAACTTATTCTTATAATATAGCCAATCAAAGAATGGACCAGGATCTGTTTTACGGCCAGGGGCGATATCACTGTGACCAGTAATATTATTTTTAATTAGTGGGTATTCAATTGTAAGCAAATTAGTTAAATAAGTTAGGGACTGATACTGTTCTTCTGTAAATGGATCAAAATCAGTACCTTCTAGTTCAATACCAATAGAGAAATCGTTACATTTTTCATGGCCCTGGTAAGAAGACTGGCCTGCATGCCAAGCTCGTAAATGAAAAGGGACATATTGAATAATTGTACCATCACGGCGTATTAGGCAATGAGCTGAAACACGAAGGTGTTTAATTTCATAAAAAAATGGATGTTCATCAGGGTTTAAAGTCCCTGTAAATAATTGATTTATATAAGGTCCACCAAATTGACCCGGTGGAAGGCTGATATTATGAATGACTAGAAGAGAAGGTATGGCATTAGTGGGGCGCTCATCATGATGTGGAGAAGGGATATGAGTCACATTATTTAGCCAACCATTATGTATTTTCATATCGTTATCCATAGTATTCTCTTTTCTTTTTTGTTAGCACTCGTTATCTGCAAACGGAAAGATTAGCATAGATGAAACGAAGCGAGTGTATATTTTGGAGTTAAAAATGACTATACGGCGATATGATGAACAACAAAGACGCGAAAAACTTTTTGAGCGGTTACAGATTGATATTCCTTTTATGGTCAGTGTGGCTTTGAAAGAGGACTTAGGTCAATCTGTTGATTATAAAAAGGATATTACTGGTCAGTTGTTAAATGCGGATAGGCAAGCGAGTGCTCGAATTATTACTCGTGAACAAGGTGTTTTTTGCGGTAAGCAATGGTTAGATGAAGTCTTTCTTCAACTTGGCGGGCAAGTCAAAATTGATTGGAAGGTCCAAGATGGTGAAGCCGTGGCTCCTAATCAAGTTCTTTGTGAGATGCATGGCCCATCACAAATTTTATTAACTGGTGAGCGCACGGCTTTGAATTTTATTCAAACGCTTTCTTCTGTTTCAAGTATAACTGCTGAATATGTAAAACAAATCACAGGTACAAGAGCGAAGTTACTTGATACACGTAAAACTATCCCAGGCTTAAGGACCGCTTTAAAATATGCAGTGTTGATGGGGGGAGGGTTTAACCATCGCCTAGGTTTATCTGATGCTTACTTAATAAAAGAAAACCACATTATATCGGCCGGTTCAGTTGAACGAGCTGTTGAACTAGCACGTAACGCACATCCTGATGTCCCAATTGAAATTGAAGTTGAAAGTTTAGATGAGCTATTACGAGCCCTGAAAGCGCAAGCTGATATCATTATGTTAGATAACTTTACTCCAGTTATGATGAAAGAAGCTGTCGTGTTAACCGCAGGAAAAGCCGCACTTGAAGTTTCCGGTGATGTCACATTAGCAACGATAAAAGAATTCGCAGAAACAGGGATTGATTTTATTTCTGTTGGTGCGTTAACCAAGCATATTAAAGCCATGGATTTGTCTATGCGTTTTATTGATAAGAATGGGTAATTGATCTAATTAATTCGGGATGCCTTAGCCATAGTATTGCTAATAAAGCTTTAATACACGTTATCTATTCGTGTTAAGTCGGATGTGGGCATCCTACTTACTTATCGCCTAACTGTACTTTGATATTGATTTAAATATCTAAGGGGTTGCAACGAATTAAGGGATTACCACGAAATATTTGTAGTTCCTCATCAATCGAAACATTATTGCATTTTTTTTGTTCATCAATAAATTGAAACATTACAGCGCTATTTTATTTTCTACATCAATTTTATTCTAAGGTAATGGATAGGCTTGAATGTAAATCTATCAAATAAATTTTAGTTAAGTTTGGGTTAAACTGTTTTGTTAACATAAAATTAACACACTTGCAGTCTTGGAGAGTAAAAATTGCTATTAAGGGGGTTGTTTGTTTTTAAATTCATTAATTGTGAATTTGAATTCACTCAACTGGTTGCTTTAACGGTTCAGTTTTTGCGTTTTAGCATAAAAAATCGTTTTTAATGTTAAAATATGTCATGCTAAATTACATATTAGGTTATCAATTCATGCTAAATTTTAAAAAAAATTGTTAAGATTTGCAGGATTTTATGATTTAGCGCAAGGTCTTTATGGACAGATAGTGAATACTTTGTTACTTTATTAACCCATAAATAAATTGGTATTACCAATTAACACTGGGTAATACGTAATCAATAGTTACTCACTTATGAATATGGCAGATTATGACTTACGGTAAAATTCGCCAACCAAAGTTATCAGATGTAATAGAGCAGCGTCTCGAACATCTTATTTTCGAAGGGACATTACGCCCTGGCGAAAAGCTGCCCCCTGAACGCGAACTTGCAAAGCAGTTTGACGTATCTCGACCATCAGTGCGTGAAGCAATTCAAACGTTAGAGGCGAAAGGCCTTTTATCTCGCCGCCAAGGTGGCGGAACCTTCGTACAAAAGAAAATGTGGCAAAGCTTTAGTGACCCTTTGGCTCAGCTACTTGAAGGCAATCCTGAATCTCAATTTGATCTCCTTGAAACTCGCCATGCCCTTGAAGGTATTGCAGCTTACTATGCAACACTTCGTGGCACAGATGAGGATCTTGAACGGATTCGCCAAAGCTATGAATTAATTAAGACAGCGCAAGAAAATGGCGGGCTAGAAGCAGAGTCAGACGCAGTATTACAATATCAACTCATTGTGACTGAAGCTGCTCATAATGTCGTTTTATTACACCTTTTGCGTTGTATGATCCCGATGTTAGAACAAAATATTCGTCAGAATTTCGAGTTCTTATATACCCGTAAAGAAATGTATAAAGCAGTTAGTGAACATCGAGCACAGATTTTTGCCGCTATAATGGCAAGAGAACCTGAAAAAGCACGTGAAGCTTCTCATCGTCATTTAGCCTTTATCGAAGATCTACTGTTGGATATTAGCCGAGAGCAAACTCGCAGAGAACGTTCTTTACGTCGGTTACAGCAACATCCTGATTTGAATTAATAATATAGATCCTGACTGCTGCGTCTATATTATTGTGAGTACTCTAATTAAGAGTTAAAGCGGCAACTACATCAGGGCCTATCTTCCTGCTGTTTTACAGCAATGAGGAAAATAGCAGGAAGATAGGCTCCACATAAACATATAAAATAGATAACAGATAAGGAATACACCATGTCAGATATGTTAAAAAATGACGTGGATCCGATTGAAACTCGCGACTGGCTACAGGCGATTGAATCGGTCATCCGTGAAGAAGGTGTTGATCGTGCTCAGTTTATTATCGAACAGGTATTAAGCGAAGCACGTAAAGGCGGTGTTAATATTGCCGCTGGTGCATCTGGTCATTCTGATTACATCAACACAATAGCTGTTGAAGATGAGCCGGCATACCCTGGTAACATGGATTTAGAGCGCCGTATTCGCTCTGCAATTCGTTGGAACGCAGTGATGACTGTTTTACGCGCTTCCAAAAAAGACTTAGAACTGGGTGGCCACATGGCTTCTTTCCAGTCATCAGCAACTTTATATGAAGTGTGCTTTAACCACTTCTTCCGTGCACATAATAACAATGACGGCGGAGATTTAGTCTTCTTCCAAGGTCATATCTCTCCTGGTATTTACGCACGTGCGTTCTTGGAAGGCCGCTTAACTGAAGAGCAAATGAACAACTTCCGTCAAGAAATTGGTGGAAATGGTCTGTCTTCTTATCCACACCCTAAATTAATGCCTGACTTCTGGCAGTTCCCGACTGTGTCAATGGGGCTGGGGCCAATTAATGCTATCTATCAAGCTAAATTCCTGAAATACCTTGATAACCGTGGGCTGAAAGATACATCAGCTCAGCGTGTATATGCATTCCTTGGTGATGGTGAGATGGATGAGCCAGAATCTAAAGGTGCAATTACTATCGCAACTCGCGATAAATTAGATAACTTAGTTTTTGTTATCAACTGTAACCTGCAACGTTTAGATGGCCCAGTTACTGGTAATGGTAAAATTGTTAATGAACTAGAAGGTATCTTTAATGGTGCTGGCTGGCAAGTTATCAAAGTTATGTGGGGCGACCGTTGGGATGAATTACTGCGTAAAGATACGAGCGGTAAACTTGTTCAACTGATGAACGAAACCTTAGATGGCGATTACCAAACCTTTAAATCACGTGACGGTGCATACGTTCGTGAACACTTCTTTAATCGTTACCCAGAAACTGCAGCATTAGTTAAAGATATGACTGATGATGAGATTTGGGCTCTGAACCGTGGTGGTCACGATCCGAAGAAAGTGTATGCTGCATTCCAAAAAGCCAAAGAAACTAAAGGCAAACCGACTGTTATTTTAGCGCAAACCATCAAAGGTTATGGTATGGGTGAAACTGCAGAAGGTAAAAACATTGCTCACCAAGTGAAGAAAATGAACATGGATGGCGTTCGTCATTTCCGTGATCAGTTCAATGTGCCTGTTGCTGATGAGCAAATTGAAAAACTGCCATACATTACGTTTGAAAAAGATTCCGAAGAGTACAAATATCTACATGAACGCCGTCAAGCGTTAGGTGGTTATTTGCCAGCTCGTCGTTCAACCTTTGATGAAAAATTAGATATTCCTGCACTGGCAGATTTCAGCCAATTATTGGAAGAACAATCTAAAGAAATTTCAACAACTATCGCGTTCGTTCGTGCGTTGAACGTCATGTTGAAAAACAAATCGATTAAAGAACGTTTAGTACCAATCATCGCTGATGAAGCGCGTACATTTGGTATGGAAGGTCTATTCCGCCAAATCGGTATCTATAGTCCTAAAGGTCAGCAATATACTCCGCAAGATCGTGAGCAAGTTGCTTACTATAAAGAAGACTCTAAAGGTCAAATTCTGCAAGAAGGTATCAATGAGCTGGGTGCGGGTTCTTCTTGGTTAGCGGCTGCGACATCATACAGCACTAACAACCTGCCGATGATCCCATTCTATATCTACTACTCAATGTTTGGTTTCCAACGTATTGGCGACTTGATGTGGGCAGCGGGTGACCAACAAGCACGTGGTTTCTTAATTGGTGGTACTTCAGGCCGTACAACACTGAATGGTGAAGGTCTACAGCATGAAGATGGCCATAGCCATATTCAATCACTGACTATTCCTAACTGTATTTCTTATGACCCAGCTTTCGCTTACGAAGTTGCGGTGATCATGCAAGACGGCTTAGAGCGTATGTACGGTGAGAAACAAGAAAACGTTTATTACTACATCACGACGCTGAATGAAAACTACCACATGCCAGCAATGCCAGAAGGCGTAGAAGAAGGTATCCGTAAAGGTATCTATAAACTGGCTTCTGTTGAAGGTAGCAAAGGTAAAGTTCAGCTATTAGGTTCAGGTTCGATGATGCGCCACGTGCGTGAAGCAGCGGATATTCTGTCTGCTGAATATGGAATCGGTTCTGATGTCTATAGCGTGACTTCATTCACTGAATTGGCACGTGATGGTCAAGATTGTGAGCGTTGGAACATGCTGCACCCATCTGAGGCACCACGTGTTCCTTATATTGCACAAGTTATGAACGATGCACCAGCAGTCGCATCAACTGACTACATGAAACTGTTTGCAGAACAAGTTCGTACTTATGTTCCTGCAAGTGATTACCGCGTTCTGGGTACAGATGGTTTCGGTCGTTCAGATAGTCGTGAAAACCTGCGTCACCACTTTGAAGTGGATACATCCTATGTGATTGTTGCAGCGTTAGGTGAATTAGCTAAACGTGGTGAGATTGATGTAAAAGTCGTTGAAGAAGCGATTAAAAAATACAACATCAACCCAGATAAAGTTAACCCACGTTTGGCATAAGAGGTAAAAATCAATGTCTATTGAAATCCAAGTGCCTGATATCGGTGCTGATGAAGTTGAAGTCACCGAAGTGATGGTTAAAGTTGGCGACAAAGTAGAAGCTGAGCAATCGCTTATTACCGTTGAAGGTGATAAAGCTTCTATGGAAGTCCCATCTCCACAAGCGGGTGTGGTAAAAGAAATTAAAATTGCTGTTGGCGATAAAGTGACAACAGGCAAATTAATCATGGTATTCGAAGCGGAGGCGGGTGCAGCAGCGCCAGCTCCTGCAGAAGCCCCAGTAGCTCCAGCGGCAGCACCAAGCGCAGCGGTATCGAAAGATGTTGCTGTACCAGATATCGGTGGCGATGAAGTTGAAGTTACTGAAATTATGGTTAAAGTTGGTGACACGGTTACGGCTGAGCAATCTTTAATCACTGTTGAAGGCGATAAAGCCTCAATGGAAGTTCCTGCACCATTTGCGGGAACCGTTAAAGAAATTAAAATTGCAACCGGTGATAAAGTGAAAACTGGCTCACTGATTATGGTCTTTGAAGTTGCAGGCGCGGCTCCTGTAGCGGCTCCGGCTGCTCAAGCTGCAGCGCCATCAGCGCCAGCTGCTTCAGCGGTTAAAGATGTCAACGTACCAGATATCGGTGGTGATGAAGTTGAAGTCACTGAAGTGATGGTAAAAGTGGGTGATACCGTTTCTGCTGAGCAATCAATCATTACCGTTGAAGGCGACAAAGCCTCAATGGAAGTTCCTGCACCATTTGCGGGAACCGTTAAAGAAATTAAGATTGCGACTGGCGATAAAGTGAAAACTGGCTCGCTGATCATGACCTTTGAAGTGGCAGGTGCAGCTCCAGCAGCGGCTCCAGTAGCTCAGTCATCTGCTCCGGCTCCTGCGGTCACTCCAGCACCAGCAGCGCCAGCAAAAACAACTGACAGCAAAACTGAATTTGTTGAAAACGATGCATACATCCATGCAACACCAGTTATTCGCCGCTTAGCGCGTGAATTTGGTGTTAACTTAGCGAAAGTTAAAGGCACAGGCCGTAAAGGCCGTATCCTGCGTGAAGACGTTCAAGCTTACGTGAAAGATGCCGTAAAACGTGCGGAAGCTCCTGCAGCAGCAGGTGGCGGTTTACCTGGTATGCTGCCATGGCCGAAAGTGGACTACAGCAAATTTGGTGAAGTTGAAGAAGTTGAACTGGGTCGTATCCAAAAAATCTCGGGTGCTAACCTGAGCCGTAACTGGGTAATGATCCCACACGTTACGCTGATGGAAGAAGTGGATACTACTGAAGTTGAAGAATTCCGTAAGCAACAAAATAAAGAAGCTGAAAAGAAAAAACTGGATGTGAAAATCACACCATTAGTTTTTGTCATGAAAGCGGTTGCTCGTGCTTTGGAAGAAATGCCGCGCTTTAATAGCTCTATTTCTGAAGATGCGCAGCGTCTGTTCCTGAAAAAATATATCAACATCGGTATTGCGGTAGATACACCAAATGGCTTAGTTGTTCCAGTCTTCAAAGACGTAAACAAAAAAGGCATTTTAGAGTTATCTCGTGAACTGATGGAAGTTTCTAAGAAAGCGCGTGCAGGTAAATTGACTGCGTCTGATATGCAAGGTGGCTGCTTCACGATTTCAAGCCTTGGTGGTATCGGAACAACCGGTTTTGCACCAATCGTGAACGCACCAGAAGTTGCAATTATGGGGCTGTCACGTTCTTCAATGAAACCTGTTTGGAATGGTAGCGAGTTTGTTCCTCGCTTGATCCTGCCAATGTCACTGTCCTTCGACCATCGTGTAATCGATGGTGCTGATGGAGCTCGCTTCATCACCCTAGTAGGGCAATTAATGAGCGATATTCGCCGTTTAGTGATGTAAATAATAAGACCGGCGAATAAGCCGGTCTGTTTTATTTAGGCTGGGGCAGAATTTTTTGCTGCCGCTACGAAAGGTTGGGAGTTACATCACGAAATGAGCCTTTTCAGGGTGTTAACAATTCTGTAAACTGCTCTCGGTGTGTACTTTTCCAGTGGAAGATCGTTTATTCAGCAGTACCGCTGGACAAAACAAAAAGAGGTCATGATGAGTACTGAAATTAAAGCCCAAGTGGTTGTGCTTGGTGCAGGCCCTGCAGGCTATTCTGCGGCTTTCCGTTGCGCTGACTTAGGTTTAGAAACTGTTTTAGTAGAACGTTATTCAACCCTTGGTGGTGTTTGTTTAAACGTTGGTTGTATTCCTTCTAAAGCGTTATTGCATGTTGCAAAAGTGATCGAAGAAGCAAAAGCTTTAGCAGAACACGGTATCGTTTTTGGTGAGCCAAAAACTGACATTTCCAAAGTTCGCTTATGGAAAGAAAAAGTCATTAATCAGCTGACGGGTGGTCTGGCTGGTATGGCTAAAGGCCGTAAAGTTACCGTAGTTAACGGCTTCGGTAAATTCACAGGTGCCAACACGCTGGTTGTTGAAGGTGAAAATGGTAGCACAACTATCAATTTCGATAACGCAATCATTGCTGCGGGTTCCCGTCCAATTCAATTACCATTCATTCCACATGAAGACCCACGTATTTGGGATTCAACAGATGCATTAGAACTGACTGAAGTTCCTGAGCGTCTGCTGGTTATGGGTGGGGGTATCATCGGTTTAGAAATGGGGACTGTGTATCATGCACTGGGTTCTCAAATCGATGTGGTTGAAATGTTTGACCAAGTCATCCCAGCGGCTGACAAAGATGTGGTTAAAGTATTCACCAAACAAATCAGTAAAAAATTCAATCTGCTGTTAGAAACTAAAGTAACGGCAGTTGAAGCGAAAGAAGACGGTATCTACGTTTCTATGGAAGGTAAAAAAGCTTCTGCAGAACCACAACGTTATGATGCAGTATTAGTGGCAATCGGTCGTGTTCCTAACGGTAAAAACTTGGATGCAGGCAAAGCAGGCGTTGAAGTTGATGACCGTGGCTTTATCCGTGTGGATAAACAAATGCGCACTAACGTTCCACACATCTTCGCTATTGGTGATATCGTTGGTCAACCAATGTTGGCTCACAAAGGTGTTCACGAAGGTCACGTTGCCGCAGAGGTTATCTCTGGTCTGAAACATTACTTTGACCCGAAAGTTATTCCATCCATCGCCTATACTGAGCCAGAAGTTGCATGGGTTGGTTTAACTGAGAAAGAAGCGAAAGAACAAAATATCAGCTATGAAGTTGCAACTTTCCCATGGGCTGCGTCAGGCCGTGCAATTGCATCTGACTGCTCAGAAGGTATGACTAAACTGATTTTCGACAAACAATCTAACCGTGTTATCGGTGGGGCGGTTGTCGGCGTGAACGGTGGTGAATTACTGGGCGAAATCGGCTTAGCAATTGAAATGGGTTGTGATGCAGAAGACTTAGCATTAACTATCCATGCTCACCCAACACTGTACGAATCAATCGGTATGGCTGCTGAGATTTACGAAGGTAGCATTACTGATTTACCAAACGCTAAAGCGAAAAAGAAAAAATAATTTTCTTTAATCGCATAGATAAACAGTATCTCTAGTATGCTGTTTATCAGCAAAGCGAATGAAGCCAATGTGGAAACACGTTGGCTTTTTTTGTATTTATCTAAAAATAAAGACAAAGTTTTATTTAATTCATTAATGCTTGTTTTTAATAACTAACTAAGAAATTTAGTATCTTTGATATGATTATTTAATTCAGTATTTTTATATTATTTGAATGATACTGTTTAGTTGACTATAAAAATATTAAATTTTATTTTCCTTATTGTGATATTTAAATGCTAATAAGGAAATTAGATTATGACAAATATGAGTCATGTGGATTCAATGACTGTAATAGGAACTCGATTACCTGTTGAGAATAATACCGCTTTATATTTCGGTGATGGATATTATGATGGATATAATAGTTATCTTGAAAGTTATAGACATGAAGTTTCACCTGAATGGTATCACGCTCTAAATGATTTTATGGATTACATGTCATATTGTGAATATATGGCTACTCCTATAGATATTGAGTCTTTATTAGATAAAAATGGAAAGGTTGATTTATCATCAAAAGAAAATATTGAGACTAAAAAGGAAATAATTAAAGAGCATATCGAGAAACAAAAATTATTTTTGGAAAAAGTTGAAGGATTTAATGAATGGAAATTTTTAAATAATCCAGAGAAATACCCTTTTGTACAAGAGATAATGATATCTGGCAGATTAATCAGCAAAGAGTATAAAACCTCAGCTGAGCTAGATAGCTTTTTAATTGGGTATAATGAGAATACCTATCTAGACAGTTTGAATGACAATTATAAATATGGAGATGGAGATGAAGAGATACTTGATAAGTCGGCAAGAGGAAGTATTACTTCTGTTAAATATTTACATAGCAGATTAATTAATGCCATTGATGTTAATACAGAGAATTTGAATAAACTCAACTTTACTCAAAGTAGTATATTTGCTATTCCGTCTCCGAATGTTCCTACATTACCTCATGGTGTTGGTTCAAATTCACAAGTAACACAAACAGCAGATAGCAGTATTGCAAAAGGTATCGAAAAGGCATTAGGTAATATTCGTGATGGTCTAGCGGAAACGTTTGATTGTACTTTCGGAATGAGTTGCTCAAATGATATAGATAAAGCAGCAAAAAATCCAAATGTTGGAATGGAGTTAGGGGTAGAAGAAAAAGGTGCTTTAGAGACTTCTGGTGGTAGCGTAAGTGGCACTCCTAATGGACTTGAGCCCGATGATCAAAGGCTTAAACAACAAACAATTCAAGTTTCTAATAGAAAAAATGAAATTAAAGAATTATTTGAATATGATAATAGTAGATCTGGCATTCAAATAGGAAATAGGACTTTAATTGAAACGCCAAACAAAGGTAACGCAAAGATTTTTAATGGAGCATCAGAAGTAGAAATTAAGCAGTATTTTGTTGAGTTAACAGGTAATAGAGTTTTACCGGAAGTAAGGGCTGTTCCGGGAAAAGGAAATATTTATACTGTTAAAACCCCAAATGGGAGCTTCAATCTACGTGATTTTTCTCATTCTGCAAGTGAAACAGGGAAGGCTTGGACGATTGATATTCCAAGAGGTATTGCTAAGGATGCTGCACCAGCAGAAATAAAATTTTTAAAGTGAGTCTATAATGGAAAAAACTCTACATTTTGATGAGATTATTGGTGATGCAAAAGGGCTATGGTTATCAGGGTTGTTTGGTTCCATAGTGAGTTGGAATCCAAACAAGTGTTTCTATGAACATAGGGGGATATTCTTTTCTATGATAAAAGAGTTATTAGAGAAGCAAATAATTAGATTCTGTTCTCCTGATGATCCTTTAGGCAAAAACATTCCGTATTGGAATGCTAATAGTCAAGAAATTGTTAATCATCTTGAACAATACTGGCCTGAAAATGCTAAAGCAGAGGATGATGATGACTTGAACTTCTATTTTTATGAAATGCCAGCGATTTTATGGATGGATGGATCCGGAAAATATGTGGGTTCTTAAATTTTCTATCTAAATAGGTTTAGGTCAATACAATAATTTCCTTAGATGATTCTGTAAGACCCTGTAAATAATTCTGTATATTTACAGGGTCAAATGATCTGACTTGATGATGCTCAAGGCGTAAGCAATCGCTGGTTTGGCCATTGTTTACACCTTATCTACATTTACTAACTTTCAATCATTGGTGTAAGCTAAAACAAAATAATACCTATTAATAAGAAAGCGCTATGGAACTAAAACCCACTGCAATTTTAATTCATGTCCCTGATGTTCAAGCGGGTTTGGCTTGGTATCAGCAAGCTTTTCCACAAGCAAAGGCAGAATACTTGCCTGATTTTGATTTCACCTTACTGAATGTCGGAGACTTCACGATAGAAGTGGTGCAAGCGGATGAAAAAGTTAGTGAGGGTAAAAAGGGAACGGTATTGTATTGGCAAGTCGATAATTTTGATTTGGCTTTTGAGCATTTCACTCAACTAGGGGCAAAACTGTACCGCGGGCCAATGTTAATAGATGGTAACAACCGAATGTGCCAACTTGAAGACCCGTTTGGCAATTTAATTGGTTTAAAAGGGCGGTAAAATCCATTAAAACCTTTAAAGGGATTAAAACCAATCGCAATGATTTACCTTATCAATTAGTAATATAAATAAAATTGCGATAAAAAATATAATTTGTGATAGCTGATGAAAAAAGGCACTAATTAGGGTGCTTTAAATTTTAAAATGCATTATAAAAAGTATGGTTTTTTCGGCGTTTTACGATGATTAATAGTATCTTAAGCTGAAAAATAACCAGTAATGAAGTGTTAAGGCGTAAAGTTAGTAGTTAAATGTTGCTTTCTTGTGAATGAATTAACATTACGTTTAAATTCTGCTATGCTGATCGCCCGAAGCTGGGCATAATTTTACCGCCATTGAGATTATGCGAGCAAATTCCTCTGACCTGGCACCGGATGATAATTTTGTCAGTATGGTGCAGACAGCCGGGTATACAAATTACAATGAAGCGAGGAGAACGTCGTGCTAGAAGAATACCGTAAGCACGTAGCCGAGCGTGCCGCTCAAGGGATTGTCCCTAAGCCATTAGATGCGTCACAAGTAGCTGCACTGGTAGAGTTACTCAAAAACCCACCCAAAGGTGAAGAAGATTTCCTGTTAGACCTGCTGACCAACCGCGTCCCCCCTGGTGTTGACGAAGCAGCGTACGTAAAAGCTGGATTTTTAGCCGCGATAGCTAAAGGCGAAACTTCCTCTTCTCTTATCTCCCCTGAAAAAGCCATTGAACTGCTAGGGACTATGCAGGGCGGATATAACATCCATGCACTAATTGAAGCGTTGGATGACGAAAAACTTGCGCCAATCGCCGCTAAAGCACTTTCCCACACCTTACTGATGTTTGATAACTTCTACGACGTAGAAGAAAAAGCGAAAGCGGGAAATGTTCACGCGAAACAAGTTATTGAGTCATGGGCAAATGCCGAGTGGTTCAAAGAGCGCCCTGCGTTAGCTGAAAAAATGACCGTAACTGTGTTCAAAGTGACTGGTGAAACTAACACAGATGACTTATCGCCAGCCCCTGATGCATGGTCACGTCCAGATATCCCATTACACGCATTAGCAATGCTGAAAAACGCACGCGATGGTATTGAACCAGACGATGCGGGTAATGTTGGCCCAATCAAGCAAATTGATGCGCTGAATAAGAAAGGTTTCCCACTAGCTTACGTGGGTGACGTTGTCGGTACTGGTTCTTCTCGTAAATCAGCGACTAACTCCGTGCTATGGTTTATGGGTGACGATATCCCATTTGTGCCAAATAAACGTGGCGGTGGGGTAGTATTGGGCGGCAAAATTGCACCCATCTTCTTTAATACAATGGAAGATGCGGGCGCATTACCAATTGAAGTGGACGTTTCTAAACTGAATATGGGGGATGTGATTGACATCTATCCATTTAAAGGTGAAGTGCGTAACCATGAAACGGGTGAGCTACTCGAAACATTCGAATTAAAAACAGATGTGCTGATTGACGAAGTCCGTGCGGGTGGTCGTATTCCACTGATTATCGGCCGTGGTTTAACCAGCAAAGCACGTGAATCTCTGGGCTTAGAAGCAACAGATGTATTCCGTCACGCGAAATCCGTTGCACAAAGCAACCGTGGTTTCTCATTAGCACAAAAAATGGTTGGTCGTGCTTGCGGTCGCCCAGGTATTCGCCCTGGTGAATACTGTGAGCCAAAAATGACCTCTGTAGGTTCACAAGATACAACTGGCCCAATGACCCGTGATGAGCTGAAAGACTTGGCTTGTCTTGGTTTCTCTGCAGATTTGGTTATGCAGTCATTCTGCCACACTGCTGCGTATCCAAAGCCTGTTGACGTCACAACGCACCATACTTTACCTGATTTCATCATGAACCGTGGTGGTGTTTCTCTGCGTCCAGGCGATGGTATTATTCACTCTTGGTTAAACCGTATGCTATTACCTGATACCGTCGGTACAGGTGGTGACTCACATACGCGCTTCCCAATTGGTATTTCATTCCCTGCGGGTTCTGGTTTGGTCGCATTTGCTGCAGCAACAGGGGTGATGCCTCTGGATATGCCTGAGTCAGTACTGGTTCGTTTTAAAGGTGAAATGCAGCCGGGTATCACATTACGTGACCTTGTTCATGCAATCCCACTGTATGCAATCAAAGATGGTTTACTGACCGTAGAGAAAAAAGGTAAGAAAAACATTTTCTCTGGCCGTATCTTAGAAATCGAAGGTTTGCCTGAGCTGAAAGTTGAACAAGCGTTTGAATTAGCGGATGCGTCAGCAGAGCGTTCAGCAGCGGGTTGTACTATCAAATTAGATAAAGCGCCAATTATCGAATACCTGCAATCGAATATCGTTCTATTAAAATGGATGATAGCAGAAGGCTATGGTGATCGTCGTACTATTGAACGCCGTATCAAAGGGATGGAAAACTGGTTAGCAGATCCACAACTGCTAGAAGGTGATGCAGATGCGGAATACGCAGCAGTCATTGAAATTGACCTGAATGACATCAAAGAGCCAATTCTGTGTGCACCAAATGACCCAGATGACGCACGTTTATTGTCTGATGTTCAAAACGAGAAAATTGATGAAGTCTTCATCGGTTCTTGTATGACAAACATTGGCCACTTCCGTGCAGCAGGTAAGTTATTGGATTCCCACAAAGGCCAATTACCAACGCGTTTATGGGTTGCGCCACCAACTAAGATGGACGCAGCACAATTAACTGAAGAAGGTTACTACAGCGTCTTTGGTAAGAGTGGTGCGCGTATTGAAGTTCCAGGGTGTTCACTGTGTATGGGTAACCAAGCACGTGTAGCTGATGGAGCGACGGTCGTTTCCACTTCAACGCGTAACTTCCCGAACCGTTTAGGGACAGGTGCGAATGTTTACCTCGCATCAGCAGAACTGGCAGCGGTAGCCTCTTTATTAGGTCGTTTACCAACACCAGCAGAGTATCTGCAATTTATGGATAAGGTCGATGAAACAGCAGCGGATACCTACCGTTACTTGAACTTTGACCAGTTATCACAATATACCGAAAAAGCGGATGGCGTGATTTTCCAAACAGCCGTGTAACAAGGTAATATTAATCATGGAGGCTCCTAATGTTAGGGGCCTTTTTTAATTGGGTGTATTCGCTAAATATATTCAGAAATTTCGATTAAATTTAAATCGACATCACGTAAGTAAATAGATCTAATTGCTCCAGTAGCACCAGTCCGATTCACCGGCCCTTCGATAATTTTTATACCTTGTTGTTCAATATGCTTTTGCACGTCATTACTCAATTTTATTTTTTCTGTTGGTAATACCTCTCAACAAAGCGGTTTGACTCGCGTTATACTAGCGTCAATAACGCAAGAGTAGAGGGACTGCATATGGACTACCAATTTTTCCAAGATATCACCGGAGCTATCTCCGCTAAATTCTCGATGGATCATGAGGCTATTGGATATTGGCTTAATGAAGAGGTCAAAAATGACCTTAGTCTGTTAGATGCTATTGAAGAAAATTACGAAAAAATCAAAGGCAGTGAAAAACAATGGGAGCTTATTGGCCACGAATATACATTGTTGCTTGATGATGAAGAAGTGATGATCCGCGCCAACCAATTATCATTTGAAACTGAAGGGTTGGAAGAAGGAATGAGTTATTATGATAATGAAAGTGTTGCATTTTGCGGCACTGATGACTTCTTATTAATGCTAAAGGATTATCGAATTTTTGTTATAGAAAATAGATAGAATAATTTTATTTAGTGATTTGTTTTGTGTTTTAATAAATCATCGCTATTATTTGCAATGTACGGCCAGCCATTAAACGTTTTTTTAAAGATTTACTGGTTGGGGTTAATATTGATAATTGGATCCTAAAGGGTATATATATATGAATACTGATGATGTTACAGGCGCGTTGAATGATGCAACGAATTGGTTTGTGGCAAACCAAGATCTGTTAGTTCAGTATGCTGTGAATATCGTGTCTGCAATTGTTATCTTGATTGTCGGGATGATGATTGCAAAATGGGTTGGGCGTGGTTTACATCGCGTGATGACCATGAAAGGTATTGATTCAACAGTCAGTGACTTTTTATCAGCGATAGCACGTTATACCATTGTTGCATTCACCTTCATTGCGGTATTAGGGAAAATTGGCGTACAAACTGCTTCTGTGATCGCGGTAATGGGTGCGGCCGGTTTAGCTGTTGGCTTAGCATTACAAAACTCGCTGGGTAACTTTGCGGCAGGTGTGTTGCTGGTGGTATTTAGGCCACTAAAAGCGGGGGAGTATGTCTCAATCGGTGCTGTTGAAGGCACTGTGCAAAATGTACAAATATTTTCAACGACGTTAAGAACCGCAGATGACCGTATTATTGTTATTCCTAATGGGAAGATAATTGCTGATAACATCATTAATACCAGTCGTGAGCCTAATCGCCGTCAAGATATTATTGTGGGTGTTGCTTATGATTCTGATATTGATGTGGTGAAAAAAGTATTAGGTGATATCGTCGCTGCGGATAGCCGTATTCAGCATGCTAAAGGCGTCACTATCCGTTTACATGATATGGCTCCGTCATCATTAAATTATTTAGTGCGTTTTTGGACCACTAACGGTGATGCATGGCCTGTATATTGGGATTTGCTAGAAGAGTTTAAGCGCGCTCTGGACAAACATAATATTGGTATCCCATTCCCACAAATGGATGTTCATGTTCATAAGCAAAATGCGCCTATCAAGCAAGATGCTGCAGAGTAATATTTAGAAAGTCATATTCAGCAGTTTCACTGAAAATAAGAGCCTGTCTTCGATGGGCTCTTATTCATTTCTCACTCCTATATTTCCACCCCGATATTTTTCTTACCGATGCATTTTTGGTTATAAGTGATACTTATGACCCATTAGACTTAATCATTTCCACTAATAATTTTTTATCGCTAATATTCATGCATATTAATTGAATAAAAAATTGGAATTAATGCATGTTTTCGATCTATTTACAGGGTGCGCTATTAGGTGCTGCAATGATATTACCTTTAGGACCACAGAACGCATTTGTCTTACAGCAAGGAAGCCGAAAGCAGTTTCATTTAATGAGTGCATTATTATGCGCTTTAAGTGATACCGTTTTAATTATCGCAGGTGTGTTTGGTGGCAGTGCTTTACTCAGCCAGTCTGAAATATTAATGCAATTGATCACGTGGGCTGGCGTAGCATTTCTTATGTTGTATGGCTATGGTGCGTTTCGTACAGCGCTCAGCCCTGATGAGGTCATACTTCAAACGGAAAGCCGGGCTATCACAAGGTGGAAAGTGATTGTTACACTGTTTGCCGTCACTTGGCTGAATCCTCATGTTTATTTAGACACCTTTGTGGTTCTAGGTAGTGTCGGTGGACAGTTAGAAAACCAGTTACGACCTTGGTTTACGGCTGGAGCACTAACGGCGTCATTTGTGTGGTTCTTTGCATTGGCGATACTTGCTGCTTGGTTTTCACCCGTGTTAAATAAACCGCGTTCACAGCGCATTATTAACATTTTCGTGGGGAGTGTGATGTGGTTTATTGCATTTCAACTTGCGATACAGGGGCTTAAGGGACTCGGTTTGATTTCTCAATAACAATATATCTTCAACAGACAAGCAATAAAGTTCAATTTCTCATTATTCTGACTGTACTTTTTGTTTCATGTGTTACTGTTAAATTGAGCTCAGGGATAGTTTATTACCAATTATCCCTTTTTTAGCGATAAATAATTTTCTTGGGAGGTTCTGTGAAATTAAAATCTTTAGTTTTAGCTGCGATGGTAGCAGGTGCTGCGGTTCCTACCATGTCTTTGGCTGACCCGTTACCCAATGGCCCACACATTACAACTTCGGGTAATGCAATAGTGAAAGCGACTCCAGATATGGCGACGCTGAACATTCTTGTGACAGTCACTGCAAAAGATGCGGCAGCTGCGAAAGCTGGCGTCGATAAGCGAGTTGCAGAGTATTTTGAGTTTCTTAAGAAAAATGGCATTGAAAAAGAAGATATCAACGCGGCAAATGTGCGAACTCAGCCTAAATATGATTACAGTAGCGTGAAGCAAAAATCAACCATCGAAGGCTACACGGCAACACGTTCTGTTGAAGTGAAAGTGAAGAAATTAGACCAACTTAATGTCTTGTTAGATGGTGCTTTAGCCGCAGGTCTCAATGAAATCAACTCAGTACAGTTTGGTGTGGCTAACCCGCAACAGTATCGTGATGAAGCACGGTCTCAAGCGATTAAAAATGCGACAGAACAAGCCAATATCTTAGCAAAAGGCTTTAATGTCCAGTTAGGTCCTGTGTATAGCATTAACTATAATGCGCCAGCTGCGGTGCCATACCCAATGGCTGCAAGAAATTATGGTGGGGCGATGAAAGCCTCTGTTGCTCAAGACCTCAAGATTGATGAGACCTATGAACAACAGAGTATTGATTTTAATGACCAAGTCGATGTGGTATTTGAATTAAAACGCTAGCTTTTTGCGGGTTCATCTTCTTGTTTTAACATCTGGCGCCCCGTTTTTAATAGGGCGTCAGTCACATTTTTCATTGTACGGCTTTCAGGTGCGAAGCGGTGCCAGTAGAGCATCCGCCGCTGACATAACCCCGGGGTTAAATCAACCAATTCACCATTCGCTAATTCACTGGCTATCTGCAAATGTGGGATCATACAGCAGGTAGAACCTTGTTTCGCTAACTGCACAAAGGCTTCCGAGGAGTTCACGATATGGCATGGAACACTGCCCGGTGACAAACCAAAGTTTTGTTGTACGAAGGCTTGGTGCATATCGTCTAGATGGTCGAAAGCAACCGCAGGTGCTTTTAATAACGAAGAGCGAGTCACACCATCAGGGAAGTATTTTGCCGCAAAGCCAGGTGACGCAACAAAAATATAGTCCAGTGCGCCAAGTTTATCGACTAAACAACCCGGTAAGGCTTGGGGTTGAATACTGATAGCGCCGACCACCTCGCCGCGTCTTAAACGTTCTTGAGTCCGTGTTTCATCTTCAACCTGAATGTTTAGCCGAATAGGGCTATTGCCTAATACAGGGTTTAGGGCAGGAAGAAACCAAGTTGCCAAGCTGTCAGCGTTGACGGCAAGTGAGAGTAACAACGGGGTTGAGCCACTATTTTCATCACCTAACCATTGCTCTTCTAATAATTCAACTTGATGAAGCAGTGCTAGCAGTTTTTGCCCTTGTTCAGTTGGGTGCGGCGGAACGGTACGCACAAGTAGTGGTTGCCCAAACAGGTTTTCTAACTGCTTTATACGTTGTGACACAGCAGATTGCGTGATGCAGAGCTTTTGAGCCGCACGCTCAAAGCCGCGTTCACGGATAACGGCATCCAGTGCTTGTAATGCGCGATAGTCAGGGCGCTTCATCAAAAAAATCTCCTTGTTGTTATTCTACCAAGCACTATGCCATATTTTTACACGCAACACTTAAAAATATTATTGTTGTGGCGTAAATCCCAAGAACCGTGACATAAATACAGCGAACAAAGCTGCAACTTATTGGGTGTCCGGTATATACTAGTTATTAATAACCTTAATCACGACTCAATTAAATCTTAAAAGGCATGAGTATGACTCAGGACGAATTAAAAAAAGCGGTAGGTTGGGCAGCACTTGATTACGTAAAACCGGGCACTATTGTTGGTGTTGGAACGGGTTCAACGGCTTCACACTTCATTGATGCATTAGCCACAATGAAAGGCCAAATAGAAGGTGCGGTATCAAGCTCAGAAGCATCAACTCAAAAATTAAAATCACTGGGTATTACAGTATTTGATTGTAATGAAGTGGATTCATTAGATGTTTATGTTGATGGCGCTGATGAAGTTGACCACCATATGAATATGATCAAAGGCGGTGGTGCGGCTTTAACACGTGAAAAAATTGTTTCCGCAATTGCAAAAACCTTTGTCTGTATCGTTGACCAATCTAAGTTAGTTGATGTACTAGGTAAATTCCCACTGCCTGTTGAAGTGATCCCAATGGCGCGTAGCTATGTGGCACGTGAATTGGTTAAACTGGGTGGTACGCCAGAGTACCGTCAAAATGTGATTACAGACAACGGCAATGTGATTTTAGATGTCCATAATTTAAATATCGTTGACCCTGTGACATTAGAAAATACGATTAATGGGATTGCGGGGGTTGTGACCGTTGGGTTATTCGCCAATCGCGGTGCTGATGTTGTATTGATGGGGACTGCAAACGAAGGCGTTAAAACCATCAAGTTATAATCTATATCATATTTAATTATTCCAATAAGCCAGTGGAGTTATACCCGCTGGTTTTTTTGTTTTACTGGTATTTTGTCATTAGTCTATGATTTGATAGAAGCTAAATTAATTAACCAGTTTTATAAATATCATCAATTTGAAATTTATTTTATTTTTTTTAATGTCTGGCTATTTTGGTGATATATCTCACACAAATAGGCATTGTACAGGAAAAATCCTTATTTTGTGTTACCACCCCTGATTTTCTACCATTTTACTTCTTTTTCTTCGCGCTTTTTAGCATCCATTAAGCAAACGGTTGTATTGCTACTGCGCTATTTTTTGCTATGTTGGTATACGCTTCATAGCTCAAGGTAGATGGATGTTATCTCTCTTGAGCTATGTTAGGCAAACACATAGGTTCATCTGTTATAAATCTTAAGTACGTTCACGATAGGGTAGGGAAATGGTTAAGGTATCTTTGCAAAAAGACAAAATTAAATTTTTACTGCTAGAAGGTGTGCACCAAAGTGCGGTTGATAACTTAAAAGCCGCGGGCTACACCAACATTGAATATCACAAAAGTGCGTTATCCGACGAAGAATTAAAAGAAGCGATTAAAGATGCACGTTTTGTAGGTATCCGTTCCCGTACTCATCTTACTGAAGAAATTTTCGCTGCAGCAGAAAAACTCGTTGCAGTGGGTTGCTTTTGTATTGGCACCAACCAAGTTGATTTAGATGCTGCGGCAAAACGCGGTATCCCTGTATTTAACGCGCCATTTTCAAATACACGTTCCGTTGCAGAAATGGTATTAGGCCAATTATTACTTTTACTACGTCGTATTCCTGAAGCCAATATGCAAGCACACCGCGGTATTTGGGAAAAACAAGCTAAAGGCTGTTTTGAAGCGCGTGGTAAGCGTCTTGGGATTGTTGGATATGGCCACATTGGTACTCAGTTAGGGATCTTAGCTGAAGGTATCGGTATGAATGTTTTCTTCTATGATATTGAAAACAAACTGCCTTTAGGTAATGCAACTCAAGTTCGTTCTTTAACTGAACTTCTGAACATGAGCGATGTGGTTAGCTTACATGTGCCTGAAACCCCAAGTACGAAGAATATGTTTGCTAAAGAACAATTCGACCGTATGAAGCCTGGCTCTATATTCATTAACGCATCACGTGGAACAGTCGTGGATATCCCTTCACTGGCAGCCGCGTTGGAAAGCAAGCATTTATCAGGTGCTGCGGTGGATGTATTCCCAAGTGAACCCGCTGCGAACAATGACCCTAATGACCCATTTATCTCTGAATTGATTAAGTTCGACAATGTGATTTTAACACCGCACATTGGGGGCTCGACAGAAGAAGCTCAAGAAAATATTGGGTTAGAAGTGGCAAGTAAACTGGCTAAGTATTCAGATAATGGTTCAACATTATCTGCGGTTAACTTCCCTGAAGTTTCTTTGCCAGTGCATACTGAAGATACCAACCGTTTCTTGCATATTCATGAAAACCGTCCAGGTATTTTGAATAGCATCAACCAAGTCTTCACGGAAAATAACATTAACGTTGTCGGCCAGTACTTACGTACATCAGGCAACGTAGGTTATGTGGTTATTGATGTATTAATGCAAACGCCAAACCAAACAGATGAAGCACTCCAGAAATTAAAAGATTTACCTGGAACCATTCGTGCGCGTTTACTGTTCTAAGTAACGCTAAAAAGTGTG
This sequence comes from Providencia sp. M-27, assembly GCF_011077905.1. Lineage (NCBI taxonomy): Bacteria > Pseudomonadati > Pseudomonadota > Gammaproteobacteria > Enterobacterales > Morganellaceae > Providencia > Providencia sp. M-27. Next base: position 70,380 of record NZ_JAALBT010000013.1, read on the forward strand.
TGAAATGATGGCGCGGGTGTTTATGACCAGCGCCATATTTTTTGCGGTGTAATAATTTCGGGTAAAGGAATATCCCAATGAGCTATGGGGAGTTTTTCTACTTGCTGGCAATTATGGGCAAGGCCAATGGGATAAAACCCGGTTTGTTGCCAATTAGCAAGCGTTCTATCATAAAACCCACCTCCCATCCCTAACCGTTGCCCTTGAGTATCAAATGCCACTAATGGGATAAGCATGATATCCAATTTTTCGAGTGGTAGCACATCTCTGACATCAAGCGGTGGCTCATCAATATTAAATCGATTTTTAACGAGTTGGCTATCGGGGCGATAGTGAAGAAACAATAAATGGTGGCGACTAAAGGGGTGCAAAACAGGGAGATAGACTTGTTTACCTTCAGCCCAGAGCGCATGAATGAGTGGCCTTGTGTCAATTTCGCCATCAAAAGAAAGAAACAAAGCAATAGTGTTGGCTTGTGCAATTTTCGGGTGGCTTAATGCATTATGCATGAGTTGTTCTGCTGCGTCATATTGCTGCTGAGCGCTTAATTGACGACGTGCTTGACGGATTGTTTGACGTACCTGCTGGCGTTGTGTCGAGAGGGAGTCTTGCATGTGATAACCTGTTGTATATGCGATAAAAAACAGTTAACCAAGAAAGTAAATTACTTAAAGTATATCGCAAGATGAGAGGTTATGTAGGAAACAAATGAAAAATAAGCAGGAACTTAATTGGGGGTCTCCAAGATGCCGTTGTAGGCTGTAACCCTTGAACCCTTGGTTCAAGGTGAACGCAGTTTAGCAACCTTTAGGCTTCCTGAGCGAATCAGGCATGCTCACCAGCGCCATAACCACATTCTGTTTAGTTGAAATATCGGCTCAGGGGACTCGCCCACTCACGCGCATCTCAGAGAAATTTGGTTTGAGAACTTATCGTTACTCAGTGATTTCATTGTACGAAACTAGATTTAAAATGCAACCTTAATTTTGTATATTTTTTTCTACTAGTGTCTGATTAATAAGCAGATTTACTCTAGGGGCAATACCTGCCTCTCAGTAATTTTCACCTGATCGTGCAACGCTTGTTCGATTGTGAGCTGCAACATTTTTATTTTCTCTTCCATATTATAAGCATAATCACGCGTTTTTGTCTTTTCTTGTGCTAATTCGTGACAGACGTTCAATGCTACAATAAAAATAAGTTGTTCCGTGTTGGTCACACCGCTTCTATCTTTCAGATTTTGCAAGCGTTGTTCTAATTCTTTAGCCGACTCAAGAAGGGCTTCTTTTTGTTCTGCTGGGCAATTGACTCGCATTGAGCGCCCGAAAATCTGGATGTCGACAGGTTGTGCGGACATTATACCTCCATACTGAATAATACTCGCCGTAAATACATCATATTTGGCGCAATTAATAGATAAGACAAAAGCATACTGGTCTAGCGGCTATCCTTGATGGTAGCATATCACGAATCATAAGCTAACATGACGAATTCAGATGTCTATACAAAAATCTTTACCAAACTATGAATCACTGGACAAATTACTGCAACAGCACTCAATCGCACTTACTGCTGCGGAGATCCATGGTCTAATAACTGGGTTGATCTGTGGCGGGGGCCGTGACCATAGCTGGCAAACGTTGGTCCATGACCTTGCTAACGATGGCTTAGCGTTTCCACAAACGGTTTCGCAGCCACTGCGAGAGCTCTTCGATACCACATTCGAAGCACTTGATGACAGCGAATTTGCATTTACTATGCTATTTCCTGACGAAGACGCTTCTGTTTTTGACCATGCTGATGCGCTAGCTGGCTGGGTAAATCACTTTTTATTAGGTGTCGGGGTTACACAACCGAAACTGGCTGATAAAAAAGAGATAAGCGAAGTTATCACAGATTTACGCAATATTGGTATGCTTGGTTATGACGAAGACGAAGACCAAGAAGAACTTGAGCAAGCGTTAGAAGAAGTGGTTGAGTATGTCAGGGTGGCGGTGCAATTATGTTACATTGCGTTGATTGAGCCGACTAAAGGCCCAACAGCCGTGGAAAATGATAAACCGGTTCTTCATTAATTTCTATTAATGTGAGTTTTCAAAGCACTTAACTTTATCAATCAATATTTTATTATTGATAAATTAAGTGCTTGAAAGCGTGATGTATCCAGATTTAAGTCATTTCGCCAGTGTATGTTGCTATGTGATTGGTTAAACACAAGCAATATATTCAGCAATCTAATTATTCTGATAATAAGGCAAAAACGGTATGAATAAACAGGAATTTATTTCTCGTCGCAATGCATTATTGGCTCAAATGCAATCAGGCAGTGCTGCAATTATTTTCTCTGCGCCTTCAGCACAACGTAATGCGGATTGCGAATACCCGTATCGTCAACACAGCGATTTTCTTTATTTAACGGGGTTTAGTGAGCCAGAAGCTGTATTAGTCCTGATTAAAAGCGATGAGAAACATAGCCATACTGTTCTTTTTAACCGTGTCCGTGATTTAACTGCTGAGATTTGGTTTGGTCGCCGCCTTGGGCAAGACGCCGCACCTGAAAAATTAGGTGTTGATAAAGCGTTACCTTTCAATGAAATAGAAGAGCAACTTTATCAATTACTAAATGGCCTCGACGTGGTTTATCATGCACAAGGTGAGTTTGCCTATGCCGATAAATTGGTATTTGATGCCTTAGATATTCTACGTAAAGGTAGCCGTCGTAACTTACGAGCGCCACAAACATTGGTCGATTGGCGGCCGATTGTCCATGAAATGCGTTTATTTAAGTCGGAAGAAGAAATTAATACCCTGCGTATGGCTGGGCGAATTTCTGCTCTAGCACACGTCAGAGCTATGGAAACTTGCCGACCGAATATGTATGAATACCAACTTTGTGGTGAGTTAGAACATGAATTTACTCGCCATGGTGCACGTTTTCCTTCGTACAATTCCATTGTAGGTAGTGGTGAAAATGCCTGTATTTTGCATTACACCGAAAATGAGAGCCTAATGAAGGATGGCGAATTAGTCTTAATTGATGCGGGTGCAGAGTTTGAAGGTTATGCAGGGGATATCACACGGACTTTCCCTGTTAATGGCAAATTTAGCCAAGCACAACGAGAAATTTACGATATCGTCCTTAAGGCGTTAAATACCGCGTTAGCGCTATATCGTCCGGGAACCAGTATCCATGAAGTGACTCGTGAAATTGTTCGTATCAAAACTGAAGGCCTGGTCGCACTTGGAATTTTACAAGGCGATGTGGATCAATTGATCGAAAACAAAGCATATCATCCATTCTTTATGCATGGTTTAAGTCATTGGTTAGGGTTAGATGTACATGACGTAGGTTTTTACGGCACAGACCGAGACCGTATACTTGAAGTGGGGATGGTATTAACTGTCGAACCTGGTTTATATATTGCTCCAGATGCAGATGTGCCGCCACAATATCGCGGTATTGGTGTACGTATCGAAGATGATATTGTGATCACCGAAAACGGAAATGAAAACTTAACGGATTTAGTCGTGAAAGACCCTGATGAAATTGAAGCTCTAATGGCGGCTGCAACGCACAATTTAGGGTAGCTGTCAGTCATCATAGAAAGGTAATAAACAACGCATGAATGTGATCATCGTGGGGGGCGGTATGGCGGGTGCAACATTAGCACTGGCGATATCATCCCTTAGCCAAGGAAAATTATCGGTTTCACTAATCGAGGCAGCTTTGCCTGATGGCAAACATCCGGGATTCGACGCACGTGCGATTGCGTTAGCCCACGGTACTTGCCAGTCATTAGCAAAAATAGGCGTTTGGTCCGCTTTAGCGGATTGTGTGACCCCCATTAATCATGTTCATGTGTCTGATAGAGGCCATGCTGGTTTTGTGAATATCGCTGCCGATGATTATCATATCGATGCTCTAGGCAATGTTATTGAACTACACGAAGCGGGCGCCCGTCTGTTTTCATTGTTACGTAAAGCGCCCGGAGTCACTCTTTATTGCCCTGCAAAAGTAGAAAATGTTCATCGTGAACAAGATGCCGTTACGGTCACCTTGGATAATGGAGATAAGGTGACAGGAGAATTACTGATTGCTGCGGATGGCAGCCATTCTGCGATTGGCAAAGCCTGCCATATGCAATGGCAACAGGACGATTATGGGCAAGTGGCCATTATTGCCAATGTGAAAACTGCTATTGACCCAAAAGGCCAAGCCTTTGAGCGCTTTACTGAATTCGGTCCTTTGGCATTATTACCCATGTCACAAGGGCGCAGTTCTTTAGTATGGTGCCATCATCAGGAGCAGGCCGAAGACATCAATGCGTGGGATGATGAAACATTTATTAGTAAGTTACAGCAAGCGTTCGGCTGGCGGCTAGGCGAAATCGTCATGGCCGGTAAGCGTCATTGTTATCCGCTGGTATTACGTAAAGCGCTTAACCCAGTTAGTCACCGAGTCGTGTTAGTGGGGAACGCTGCTCAGACCCTGCATCCTATTGCGGGGCAAGGCTTTAATTTAGGTATCCGTGACGTGATGCAATTGGCTCATATTGTGGTAGAGGCAAACGCGAAGGGGCAAGATATCGGTCGTTATTCGCTACTAAGCCAATACCAGCAAGCTCGGGTACAAGATAGAGACAAAACGGTTACGATAACCGACGGTTTGGTTCGTTTATTTGCGAATCGCTGTTTACCGCTTATTGTCGGGCGTAACTTAGGTTTAATGGCAATGGAAATGTTGCCACCAGCTCGTGATGTTTTGGCTCGCCAAACATTGGGCTGGGTTGCACACCAATAACCACGAAATAAAGAGGAATAAAAAATATGCAATCATTTGATGTGGTTATCGCCGGTGGTGGTATGGTTGGGTTAGCGCTCGCTTGTGGGCTTGAGGGGAGTGGGCTACGTGTTGCGGTCATTGAAAATCATCCACCGCAGGTGCCATTCAGTGCAGCAGAGCCACATGCATTAAGGGTATCTGCCATTAATGCGGCAAGTGAGAAGTTACTGACCCACTTAGGTGTATGGTCAACCATTAAAGGAATGCGAGCTTCTGCTTATAATGGCATGGAAGTTTGGGATAACGACAGTTTTGGGCGAATTACGTTTACTGCTCAAGAACGTAACCTAACGCATTTAGGGCATATTGTTGAGAACAATGTTGTACGTGATGCCCTATGGCAAAAAGCATCGCAACTTCGCGATGTGACATTATTAGCCCCCGCAACGATTAAAAAAGTGGTGTGGGGGGAAAACGATGTTTTCATTACATTAGATGATGAAAACATGTTAACAGCGCGGTTAATTGTGGGGGCTGACGGGGCAAACTCGTGGTTGCGTAGCCATGCAGATATCCCATTAACCTTTTGGGATTATGAACATACCGCGTTAGTTGCTACGATCCGAACTGAAAAACCTCACGAAGGCGTTGCTCGCCAAGCTTTTGATGGCGAAAGTATTTTGGCATTTTTACCATTAAGTGACCCACATCTTTGTTCGATTGTCTGGTCTCAACCGGCTACTGAAGCAGCAAGGCGCAAGTCTTTAGAACCTGCTGATTTTAATAAAGAACTGGCGGTTTCGCTTGATGTTCACCTTGGCCTTTGCCAAGTTGAAAGTGACCGATTAACTATTCCTCTTACGGGGCGCTATGCAAGGCAATTTGCGGCTCAACGTTTAGCGCTGTTAGGGGATGCGGCACATACCATCCATCCATTAGCAGGCCAAGGGGTTAACCTTGGGTTTATGGATGTCGCCATGCTAATCGGTGAAATTAAACGTTTGCACCGTGAAGGTAAAGATTTTGGTCAATATTTATACTTGCGTGATTACGAGCGCAGCCGTAAACACAGTGCAGCACTGATGTTAGCGGGCATGCAAGGTTTCCGTGAGTTGTTTGATGGTAATAACCCTGCGAAGAAATTGCTCCGTGATATTGGGCTTGTCTTAGCGGACAGTTTGCCGGGGGTTAAACCGCAATTATTAAACCATGCGATGGGGCTATTTGATATGCCTAAGTGGTTGGAACAATTACAAGTCGAAGACACCCTCTAAATCCTTTTCTCAAAAGGCACAGTTCATAAAATTGTGCCTTTTTCTTATATCAAAATACAGAGCGTCATTATTGAACTCTGCATAAAAATAATTCTTATTATTACGTTTTAGTATAAAAAGCGGAACTTTCCCTTTCCTTCATGACTGAAAAAAACTAATTACATTCATTTTTCGCATTAGTTTTATTTATATTGCTGTGATGGATTTTATTGGCAAAGCTATCATTCAAATTCTGTTTTTGGTTATATTTTGCGCCATTTGACCCTGTATGTAAGGATTTTGAGTGATCATTCTCAATTATTTAACAAAAAGCGCTGGCAAAATCAGAGCGCAATCAGTAATACAGAGGAATGGTAGCCCTATTTTTTTTTATAGGATAGAACAGCAAACAGTGGTAGGTTTTTAAAAAGTTATCGTTTGCGTTGGGTTAAAATTACCAAGGTATTTTGTTGTAGATGGGTAATTTTCACCACGCAATCACCCTGTCATATTAATAATGTAAAGAGGGTATTCATGGTAAAGCAAACAACACTATATGATGAACATATAGCCTGCGGTGCAAAAATGGTCGATTTTCATGGTTGGATGATGCCGTTGCATTATGGTTCACAGATCAATGAACATAATTTTGTCAGAACCGAAGCAGGGATGTTTGATGTTTCCCATATGACTATTGTCGATTTACACGGCGAAGGCTGTCGTGACTTTCTGCGTTACCTTCTCGCCAACGATATCAATAAACTCACAGAACAAGGTAAAGCTTTATATACAGGTATGCTGAATGCTTCTGGTGGTGTTATTGATGACCTGATTGTGTATTACTTTGCTGATGACTTTTATCGCCTCGTTGTAAACTCAGCAACACGTGATAAAGACCTCGCTTGGATTGAACAGCATGCTAAAGGTTATGCGGTTGAAATTCGTGTCCGCGATGATTTAGCGTTACTGGCTGTTCAAGGGCCGCAAGCGCCAGAAAAGGTTCATTCGTTACTCAGTTCGGAACAAAACAGCGCCATCGAAGGAATGAAACCCTTTTATGGTGTTCAAACCGGGGATTTATTCATTGCAACCACTGGGTATACGGGTGAAAAAGGTTATGAAATTGCCATGCCTAAAGAGCAAGTCATTGAATTTTGGCATAAGTTGCTCAAGGCAGGGGTTCACCCAGCGGGCTTAGGGGCACGGGATACTTTGCGCCTTGAAGCCGGTATGAACCTATATGGGCAAGATATGGATGAAACAATTTCGCCATTAGCCGCGAATATGGGATGGACGGTAGCTTGGAAACCCGAAGATCGCCAATTTATTGGCCGTGAAGCATTGGAAAAATTACGCGAACAAGGTACTGAAAAACTTGTCGGTATTGTGATGCGTGAAAAAGGTATACTGCGTGCAGGGCAAGTTGTCCGCTTTACTGATGAACTGGGGAAACTACAAGAAGGGGTGATAACCAGTGGCTCTTTCTCGCCAACCCTAGGTTTTAGTATTGCGTTAGCGCGTGTCCCGAACGGAATTCAAGACAAAGCAATTGTTGAAATCAGACAAAGAGAAATGCCAGTTGAAGTCGTTAAACCTGGCTTTGTCCGTGAAGGTAACTGCTTAGTGTAATTTGGGCGAATCTAATTAATAAATTTAAAAATTGAGAGGCTAGTGATGAGCAATACACCTAAAGAATTAATGTACACCCGTGAACATGAGTGGCTGCGCGATGAAGGTAATGGTGAATTTACAGTTGGTATCACCGAACATGCGCAAGAGACGTTGGGTGACATGGTGTTTGTTGATTTACCCGAAGTGGGTACTGCGGTAAGTGCAGGCGATGACGTTGCAGTCGTCGAATCAGTTAAAGCGGCATCCGATATTTACGCACCACTGAGTGGCGAAATTGTGGCGGTTAATAGCGAGTTGAATGACGCACCAGAGCTCGTGAATGAACAACCGTATCAAGAAGGTTGGATTTTCCGTATTAAAGCATCAGATACCGCAGAGCTGGCGGATTTGATTGATGCGGCGGGGTATACCTCTATGATCGAAGCCGAAGAATAGTTTATTCGTCATATTTTGTGTTGTGGCGGTGTTGGCTTCGCTCTCTCGTCCTAGTCACATACTGATGTATGCTCCTAGGGTCTCATTTGCTTGCCGCCTAGCCACAACCTCGTCATATTTCATCTTGTGGCGGTGTTGGCTTCGCTCATTCGCCCTAGTCACAAGATGAACTATTTAGAGGGTTGAACAAATATAATTAGTAAGAAACAAGAAACAAGAAACAAGAAACAAGAAACAAGAAACAACCGCAATATTATTGATTTTAAGCGTTATCTCGCAAGTTCCGTAATAGCCGCCCTACAACTTATGCATAGCAGACAAAGGATGGGAACACAGATATGTCGATGTCACTGAGTCAATTAGAAAACCGTTCAGAATTCATTTCGCGCCACATTGGTTCATCAGAACAACAATTAAAAACCATGTTAGACACCGTGGGTGCAACGTCATTAGATACCTTGATGGACAAAATTGTCCCCAAAGCCATTTTGCTTGCAGAACCGCCAAGAGTGGGTGGTGGAGCAACTGAGCAAGAAGCTTTAGCTGAATTAAAAGCGATAGCATCACTCAATAAGCGCTACAAAAGCTATATTGGTATGGGCTATGCACCCGCAGTGCTTCCGCCAGTTATCTTGCGCAATTTATTAGAAAACCCGGGTTGGTATACCGCTTATACGCCATATCAACCGGAGGTGTCTCAAGGCCGTTTAGAATCATTATTGAATTTTCAACAGGTCACTATCGACCTTACCGGCTTAGACCTCGCTTCTGCGTCGTTATTGGATGAAGCTACTGCGGCAGCGGAAGCCATGGCGATGGCAAAACGGATCAGCAAACTGAAAGATGCAGAACGCTTCTTTGTTGCAGATGATGTTCATCCGCAAACCCTAGATGTTGTTCGCACACGTGCGGGGACTTTTGGTTTTGAAGTGATTGTGGATAGCGCAGAGAAAGCACTCGAACACGAAGGCGTTTTCGGTGTGCTACTTCAACAGGTCGGTACGACAGGTAACGTCCATGATTACAGTTCACTATTTGCTCAACTAAAAGAGCGCAAAATTGTCAGCTGCGTTGCTGCAGATATGATGGCTCTTGTGCTGTTAGCTGCTCCGGGTAAACAGGGCGCTGACATTGTATTCGGCTCAGCTCAACGTTTTGGTGTACCAATGGGCTACGGTGGCCCACATGCAGCATTCTTTGCTTGTCGTGATGAGTTTAAGCGGGCAATGCCGGGACGTCTGATTGGCGTTTCACGGGATGCGGCAGGTAATACCGCGCTGCGTATGGCGATGCAAACTCGTGAGCAACATATTCGTCGCGAAAAAGCGAACTCGAATATTTGTACATCCCAAGTGTTGTTAGCCAATATTGCCGCCATGTATGCGGTTTACCATGGGCCAAAAGGGCTGAAAATGATCGCTGAGCGTATCCATCGTTTCAGCTCTATTTTTGCCAAAGCATTAGCAGACGCAGGGGTTACTTCACGTCATAAAACCTGGTTTGATACATTATGTATTGAAGTGGCAGACAAAACAGCGGTGCTAGCACGTGCTGAGAAAGCTAAAGTGAATTTACGCACTGATATTCGTGGTGCAGTTGGCGTGACGTTTAGTGAAATCACGACTCGCCAAGATTTAAATGAATTATTTGCGGTGATCACAGGCATTGAAACTAAGTTGGATTTTGAAAAACTAGACCAATCGGTTTCAGCGACAGAGCAAGCGATCCCAAGCACTATGTTACGTAATGATGAAATTTTAGCGCATCCAAATTTTCACCGTTACCATAGTGAAACCGAAATGATGCGCTACATGCATAGTTTAGAGCGCAAAGATTTAGCCTTAAACCAAGCGATGATCCCACTGGGTTCTTGTACGATGAAGCTCAATGCGGCAGCGGAAATGATCCCAATTACGTGGCCTGAATTTGGCGAGTTACACCCATTCTGCCCACCTGAGCAGGCTCAAGGTTATCACCAAATGATAGAGCAGCTTTCTCATTGGTTAGTGCAATTGACCGGTTATGATGCGGTTTGTATGCAACCTAACTCAGGAGCACAAGGTGAATATGCAGGTTTGTTGGCTATTCGTCGTTATCATGAAAGTCGCAATGAAGGGGAACGAAATATTTGTTTGATCCCGGCTTCTGCTCATGGTACCAACCCAGCCTCTGCACATATGGCAGGTATGGAAGTGGTGGTAGTGCGTTGTGATGATGAAGGTAATATCGATTTAGCGGATTTACGTGAAAAAGCTCAGCAACATAGCGAAGCACTTTCTTGTGTGATGGTAACTTACCCATCGACACATGGGGTATATGAAGAAAGTATTCGTGAAGTGTGTGAAATTATTCACCAATATGGTGGCCAAGTATACCTTGACGGCGCAAATATGAATGCTCAGGTTGGGTTAACAACGCCGGGCTTTATTGGTGCGGATGTTTCTCACCTGAATTTACATAAAACATTCTGTATCCCTCACGGCGGTGGTGGCCCTGGTATGGGGCCTATTGGTGTGAAAAAACACTTGGCACCGTTCGTACCGGGGCATTCTGTGGTTGAGCAAGAAATGTTAACCGACCAAGGTGCGGTATCTGCGGCTCCATTTGGTAGTGCATCCATTTTGCCAATTAGCTGGATGTATATTCGTATGATGGGCTCTTATGGTTTACGTAAAGCTAGCCAAGTGGCTATTTTAAATGCGAACTATATTGCTAAGCGCCTTTCTGGTCGTTATGACATTTTATATACAGGGCAAGACGGTTATGTGGCTCACGAATGTATTGTTGACTTGCGCCCAATTAAGAAAGACACCGGTATTAGTGAGCTCGATATTGCTAAGCGTTTAATTGATTATGGTTTCCATGCGCCAACCATGTCTTTCCCTGTCGCAGGGACATTAATGATTGAGCCGACTGAGTCTGAAAGTATCACGGAAATTGACCGTTTTATTGATGCGATGTTAGCTATACGCGATGAAATTGACCAAGTAGTGAAAGGCCAATGGACACTCGAAGATAACCCTCTCGTGAATTCGCCTCATGTGCAAACAGAGTTAGCCGGGGAGTGGCCACATCGTTATAGCCGTGAGCTTGCCGTGTTCCCGACAGCACAAACGAAAGCGAATAAATACTGGCCAGCGGTTAAACGCCTTGATGATGTGTATGGTGACCGCCATTTACACTGCTCGTGCGTACCGATTGAAGATTATATGTAGGAATAAATCACGCTTTTCATTAAATAGTGTGAATTAAATGTTTTTAGGCTTGATTTCGGTAGTTTACTGAGATCAAGCCTTTATTATGGGTATCTCTAGCCCGAATATTGTGAAATACCCGTGTAATTTTTACCTTGATATAGTTTTTCCACTTCGCCTGTTTCCATAACGACTTGGTAAACACCCCCATTAAGGTCGGCGACATACATTAGTTGTGCTGATTTATCATATGTGAGCCCAATCGCCTCTTTAAAACCACGGCTTATTACTTTGTAATGGCTCAATCCATCAGAAGCAATAGTGGCACAATTTAAGCTATTGCCATCGGGCTCAGCGCCTCTATCTGTCCAATATAAAATATGGATTTCTTCATCAAGCAATAAATCAATAGGCTCGGGTAGGTATTGAAGGAGCAATTGAATATCAGTGCGTTGATTGGCTGGTTGCTGGGTTTTAGGTGTTAATGGTGCCCTAAAAATACGGCCTAAATTGCCTTTAGCGGTGCCTTTTTGTGTCCAGTAGAGCCAGTTATTTGCAACATCAACAGTAATACCAACGCACTGGTCTAATATATCTACGTTATTGTGTTTATCTCGGGGCCTTGCTACATGGATTAATAAATCAGAACCATCGACATGACATGATGAAACCATACCGCCTTCACGGTCACACCAATATAATCGTTGATTCACTAAATCAAGGTGTAATTGTTTTGGCGTTCTTACTTTTCCATTGCCTAATAGCGTTTTTCTGCCTGTACCATCAAAATTCATCACATTGATGGAGCCATCGTCAGCGTCATAATCATCCCCCATATTGCTCCAATAAATTAATCGATTAGTAGGGTCAATGGCAATGCCGTCAGGAGTTCCACCGAGTCCTTCGATAATTGGGATTGTTTGATGTGTTGATTTATTGAATTGAATTATTGCGGGTGAATGGACATCTAGTAGCAAAAGGTAAGGGGTTGAATATTCATTGAATTTTTGCATTTTAAACCTCTCAGGCAAATGTTCAATGATAAAGATAGGAGTGATATTAATAATTAGCAAGTTATTAATATTGATATTTCTTTATTAGTCGAGATTAATAATTATATATAGAATATAAAGTAGTTTATTATTTAAATTAAAATAATGAATTAGTGAAAAGTATATCTTGTCACGGACAATATAAATTAGATGAGTGTAACACGTTAAATAAAGCGGCTTTTCAGCCGCTTTTGGCTAAAATTACAACAACCAACCTTTTTGTTGGGCGAGTTCTAACTGTAATTTTAACTGCTGATAAAATTCAGGCAGAATTTGCTCGATATAATCACACTTACTGAGTACTTGCTCAAGGCGGATATTATTTTCAACCCAACTTTGTCCTTGATTGTGCAAGTTCATTAGCATTGGCATCGCTCGGTCAATGGCATTTGCATAGACAGACTCTGGCGTTTCTAATGCATCGTACTCATTCCACAATGCTAAAAGGGTTTCAGCTTGTGGGCTAGGCAACAAGTTGAAGATACGGTTAGCGGCTTTAACTTCTTCTTCATGAATAGCATCACGAGCTGCATTATCAAAGACCAATACATCACCTGCGTCAATTTCAACAATGTCATGCACAAGGGCAAGCTTTATCGCATGTTCGATATTAATGCCTTGTACATAAGGTGCAAAACTCATTGCTGCAACCGCAAATTGCCAACTGTGCTCTGCCGTATTTTCTTGGCGTTCACGGTTCAATAACTTATTTTTACGATAAACGCTTTTGAGTTTATCTAATTCCATTAAAAATTGGACGACTTCGGTAAAAGCCCCAAAATTAACCACCTCTACGGGCTTGCTACCTAATGCAGATGACATAAAAACTCCAATTAATTCTCTTCTAATGAATAAGGTAATGGTGCGATGGTTAGGTGACTTTGCTCATCACCCATAACACGGAAAACGCTATCGGCTTCCATATCGTTATTCATAATGACTTGTACATAAATTTCACCACTACCTAAGCGGATAGCTGCTAAAACAGTTCCTGTGCGACGCCATTTATCACCAAGCTGCCATTCCACACCTTCGCCGATAACAGGAATAGTGGTGCCTGTGCCTTTCAAGGTGTACATCGCGCGTTTATTTGCACCACGGAATTTTGCACGTGCAACCATTTCTTGCCCGGTATAACAGCCTTTCTTGAAGCTGATACCGTGAGGTAGGGCTTGCAAATTAGTGGCTTGAGGTAAATGTTGGGCACTATTTGCTTGATCGATAACGGCAAAACCCGCTTCGATATCAAGGGCTAGCCATTGTTCATCATTAACTTGAATAGCGTCTAAGGTTTGAGCCATTTTTTGTGCGGTTTCTTCGTTGGTGATCACCAAAAAACGCTCTGTGGGTAATGCAAAATGCAATATTGTGGAAGCACCGTCTGTAATGACTTGGTTTTGCTCGTCAGGTAATGCAGTAAATAATGTTGCCAGCGCTTCTCTTGCACCTTTACCTGCGACCCCGATTAATTTTAGGTCCGGTTTTTTTTCAAAGGTGACTTTTGAGAAAACTGCATATTTTTTCAGCTCAGCAAGTTGTGAATCGGCAACGCTGGTTCTCAATAAATATGAATAACCGTCTAAGTGATGGAATAAGCGGAGATCACTCCACATTTTACCTTTGGGATCACAGTGTGCTGTTAATGCATGTGACTGAGTGAGTATGGCAATATCCGCGGTCACTTGGCCTTGCAGGTATTTCTCTGCATCAGCACCGTGGAGATGAATAAGTTCCCAGTTTTCCAGTGAAATCAAAACGAGTGGTAAAGACTGAGATCCGAGAGGAAACTGCTGTGTACTATCAATGTGGTTAGTCATGATTTCACCTGTTGTTCTTTGATAGATAAAGGTGCCTAATGGTAAAATAGCTAGATAACATTGCAAGTAGTTATTATGATGAAGCTGTATTATCTAATAGTTTTTTATCATCTGTTTGTAGAAAAACGGTATTTTACTACTAAAATTACAACAATGTAGTCTATAACATGTTTTCTTAGCGGATAATCTGTTAGAGTATGGAAAATAATCAATCTAATCAGTTAACTGCAAAAAAGGCCGTAGTAGAATGGATATTGAGAATAAAGCGCGAATTCATTGGGCATGCCGTCGTGGTATGCGTGAATTAGATATTTCAATCATGCCGTTTTTTGAGTATGAATATGATGACCTAACAACTCACGATAAGCAGGTATTTGTCCGTTTATTAGAATGTGCGGACCCTGATTTATTCAATTGGTTAATGAATCATGGTCGCCCAGATGATGACGAACTTTTTCGTATGATTAAACTGATTCAGGAAAAAAATAAAAATCGTGGTCCTGTGGAAATCTAATCTCTCCATTTCATGGAAAACTCAATTGTTCTCAACCTGTGTTCATGGGGTTGTTGGGATGTTTTTACTATTGGCTCCATGGTCCCCTGATAACTCAATGATATGGTTGCCGCTATTAGTGGTTGTCGTTGCGAGTTGGGCAAAGAGCCAGAAAAATATCAGTAAAATAAAAGGGGTTGCTGTACTGGTTAATGGCAATAAGGTTCAATGGAAGAAAAATGAGTGGAGAATACTGAAAGCGCCTTGGCTTAGCCGTTATGGGGTATTGCTGACACTAGAAGCTTTGCAAGGTAAACCGCAAAAGGTTCATTTATGGATAGCGAAAGATGCTGTGTCAGAAGAGAATTGGCGTAATTTAAACCAGTTATTACTGCAATACCCTGATATCTAGGCTACCAAGATCACTGGCGATAAACCGCATGGGTAGCCTGAGAGTATGTAGATAACCCTCACTTTGGGTTATCAATAAGCAAGCTAATATAAGCTTGCGCCATACTTGCATTATAACAACGCTTCAATTTCCTCAAAAATCTGTACACACCACTGTGCGATGCGCTCATCAGTTTGTTCAAACTGGTGGACTTCATCTAATGCAAGGCCAACAAACATATCACCGGTGTCATTGAGTGGTTTAGGGCTATCAAAGGTATAGCCTTCAGTTGGCCAGAAGCCAACAAATTTAGCACCGGTTGGTTTCAGTTGGTGGTAGAGCATCCCAAGGGCATCAAGAAACCACTCGCCATAATCTATTTGGTCACCCAGCCCATACATCGCAATAATTTTATTTGCGAGGTTAAGATTGGGAAGCGCTTCCCAAATTTCAAGCCAATCTTCCTGTATTTCACCAAAATCCCACGTAGGTATTCCCAAAATAAGAACATCATACTGTTCCATTTCTGCCGGCGGTGTATCGTTAACGTTATGAAGTGTGACTAAATCATCGCCGAGAATATCACGTATTTTTTCTGCAACCATTTCGGTATAACAGGTACTAGAACCGTAAAAAAGACCTATTTTCATATATATTATTACTATGTCCAGCTATGGTTTTCATCACAAGGGATGTATTGTAACAGAAGCAGCCACATTCAGGCATAATAGAATCGTGTGGTATTATCTAAAGGAAGCTTATCTGTCGTGGAAATAAAACAACTTAATCCATTAATTGAACAATTTCTTGATACAATTTGGCTTGAACAAGATCTAGCCGAAAATACATTGGCTTCTTATCGTAATGACCTTCAACTATTAGATAAATGGCTTGATGCACATCAGTTGCATTTAGAAAATGTTCAATCAATTGACCTACAATCTTTTTTTGCTGAACGCATTGATTGTGGATATAAAGCAACGAGTTCAGCACGTTTATTAAGTGCGATGCGTCGGTTGTTTCAATATTTGTACCGGGAAAAAATCCGTTTGGATGACCCTTCAGCGGTGATTGCTGCTCCCAAAATTCCGCAGCGTTTGCCCAAAGATTTAAGTGAAAGACAAGTTGAAGATTTATTGAATGCCCCTGCTACCGAAGATGCTTTAGAGCTACGTGACAAAGCGATGCTGGAAGTGCTATATGCATGTGGTTTGCGTGTTTCTGAATTAATTGGTTTAACTTTTTCAGATATTAGTTTGCGGCAGGGGGTTATTCGTGTTGTCGGTAAAGGCGATAAAGAAAGATTGATTCCCTTGGGGGAAGAGGCAATATATTGGCTAGAGAAATATATTGATGAAGGTCGCCCAGATTTATTAAATGGCAAAACGAGCGATATTCTATTCCCGAGTAAGCGTGGCACGAAAATGACTCGGCAAACGTTTTGGCACCGAATAAAATATTACGCAGTACTTGCACATATTGATAGCGAGCTACTCTCACCGCATGTTTTAAGACACGCATTTGCAACTCATTTACTTAATCATGGGGCAGACTTACGCGTGGTACAAATGTTGTTAGGTCATAGTGATCTATCAACCACACAAATTTATACTCATGTAGCGACTGAGCGGTTACGAGTATTACATGAGCAGCATCATCCAAGGGGGTGATGCATGATTAAAGGACTATTTATGAAACGCAAATTGATATTATTGGCTGCTGCATGTATTGCAACGTTGACTTCCTCAGTCTATGGGGCAACAGAAGAAAAAGTTATTCGTGATACGTTGGAAAAATACAACATGGTTGTTGAAGTGATTAAACCTTCACCCATTGTTGGGCTGAATGTTGTTGAAACATCAACGGGTGTTGTATACATCACTGATGACGGCAAATATTTATTGCAAGGGCCAATTTATGATATGAGCGGTAAAAACCCAGTTAATATCAGTAATCAGCCATTAATGAAAAAAGTAGAAGCGCTCAAAGGTGAAATGATTGTTTTTAAAGCGCCGCAGGAAAAGCATGTTGTGACCGTTTTTACCGATATTAGCTGTGGTTACTGTAAAAAATTACATGAATCTGTTGGTGAACTAAATAGCCAAGGTGTCACGGTGCGTTATCTTGCATATCCACGTCAAGGTGCGGACAGTGACGTAGGGAAAAAAATGGCGTCTATCTGGTGTAATGGCCTACCACAAAAAGCGCTAACTCAAGCGTTTAAAGGTGAGGAAATTGCCATGATTGAAGATTGCAGAATTGACCTAAGTAAACATATGAGTGTGGGTAATTTATTTAAAGTGACGGGAACACCAGCGATCATCCTACCGGATGGGCAATTACTACCTGGCTACATGAAACCGGATGCCCTTGTTCAATTACTCAACGAAAAATAGTTAATTATTGTGAATGTAGAAACACTCTTACAACAAAGGCAGCAGCAAAGTTCTGCTGCTCAACTTCCTGGCTTGCCTGAACTATTACAACGGATTTATCAACACCGAGGCGTCACCGATATCACTCAGTTAGAGCGTAAAGCGGCCAATTTATTGGATTATCGGACATTATCGGGTATTGATAAGGCATTACCGCTACTTTATCGTGCTTTAAATGAACATGAGGCTATCACCATTGTTGGGGATTTTGATGCCGACGGAGCAACCAGTACTGCGTTAGCTATTAGAGCCTTAAAATCAATGGGATATAGGAATATCAATTATATCGTTCCGAACCGCTTTGAAAATGGTTATGGTTTAACGCCTTTGGTGGTTGAAGAAGCGCGTAACCAAGGAACGAATCTCATTATTACCGTTGATAATGGCATTTCATCCCATGAAGGCGTTGAAGTAGCTAGCCATTATGGAATAAATGTCATTATTACTGATCACCATCTGCCGGGGGAAACTTTGCCTGCTGCGGATGCGATAATCAACCCGAATTTAAACGAGTGTGGCTTTGCCTCTAAATCATTAGCAGGGGTTGGTGTCACATTTTATTTAATGTCGGCATTACGTGCGTATTTACGCCAGCAAGGTTGGTTTGTGCAACAAGGCGTGGCAGAGCCTAATTTAGCCGAATACCTTGATTTGGTTGCGTTGGGAACTGTCGCAGACGTGGTTCCTCTTGATGTAAATAACCGTATTTTAGTTCATCAAGGGCTTAATCGTGTTAGAGCGGGGCGTTGTTGCGCGGGTATTAAAGCCCTCGTTGAGGTTTCCAAGCGGGATTTATCAAGGCTAGTGGCAAATGATTTTGGTTTTGCACTTGGTCCTAGATTAAATGCGGCAGGTAGGTTAGATGATATGTCGGTGAGCATTGAATTATTGCTGACTGACGATATGGCCTATGCGCGGGAACTAGCAAATGAGTTGGATGGGCTAAATCAAACTCGCCGTGAGATTGAAGCGGGTATGCAGCAAGAAGCTCTCGTGCTTTTTAACCAATTCGAATACGGTGAAAACCAGTTACCAAATGGCCTAGCCATTTACCACCCCGAATGGCATCAAGGCGTTGTAGGGATATTGGCTTCTAGGATCAAAGAACAATACCATCGTCCGGTTATTGCATTTGCCCCTGCTGGTGATGGCTTATTAAAAGGTTCAGGGCGCTCTATTCAAGGGGTGCACATGCGCGATGCACTTGAACGCTTGAATACCTTACAACCGGGGTTAATGCAGAAGTTCGGTGGTCATGCGATGGCGGCAGGTTTGACGCTTGAAGTGGATAAATTTGATGCTTTTAAACATCACTTTGAGCTATTGATGGGGGAACTTATTCAGCCTGAACAACTTGCTGGAGTGATATGGAGTGATGGTGAGCTTTCTCGCAATGAATTTTGTTTAGAAACAGCGGAACTTATTCGAGAGAGTGGCCCTTGGGGACAATCATTCCCCGAGCCAGTATTTGATGGTGAATTCCAATTATTACAGCAAAGGCTAGTGGGTGAGCGTCATCTAAAACTCATGTTAGAGCCGGTGAATGGCGGGCCAATGTTAGATGCAATAATGTTTAATATTGATGTGCGCCGATGGCCAGATAATAGTATCAAAAAAGCTAAAATAGCCTTTAAATTGGATGTAAACGAGTTTCGAGGGCAAAAAAACGTACAATTAATGATTGAACATATTTGGCCGGATTAAACGGGTAATTAACACACTGAATAACGATGAAATAGCGTTTTATGGCGCTATAAACATGAGATAAATTCCGCTATACTAAGCGGTTTGTGAACAAAAAAATATTTTTGACTAACCATAAGATATTGAAAAATGACGTTTGAAATAAACCCAATAAAAAGTAAGATTCAGGACCTGTCTGAGCGGACAGTGGTTCTGAGGGGGTATCTTTGACTATGATGCCAAGAAGGAACGCTTAGAAGAAGTCAACGCTGAGCTTGAACAGCCTGATGTTTGGAATGAACCCGAAAGAGCGCAAGCCCTTGGTAAAGAACGTTCATCACTTGAGGCAATTGTTGAAACAATTGACCAGATGACGCAAGGCCTTGAAGATGTTGAAGGTTTATTAGAGCTTGCGGTTGAAGCGGATGATGAAGACACATTCAATGAAGCAGAAGCTGAGTTAGAGCAATTACAAGGCAAATTAGAGCAACTTGAATTTCGTCGTATGTTCTCAGGCGAATATGATAGTGCAGACTGCTACATTGACTTACAAGCGGGTTCTGGCGGTACTGAAGCGCAAGATTGGGCAAGTATGTTATTGCGCATGTACTTGCGTTGGGCTGAGTCAAAGGGCTTTAAAACCGAGATTATCGAAGAGTCTGATGGTGATGTTGCTGGGCTAAAATCGGCAACGGTCAAAATTATTGGTGACTATGCCTACGGGTGGTTAAGAACGGAAACAGGTGTTCATCGTTTAGTCCGTAAGAGTCCATTTGACTCAGGTGGGCGTCGTCATACTTCTTTTAGTTCTGCGTTTATTTATCCTGAAGTTGATGATGATATTGATATCGAAATCAATCCAGCGGATTTACGTATTGATGTATACCGTGCTTCTGGTGCTGGTGGTCAGCACGTTAACAAAACAGAGTCAGCGGTTCGTATCACACATATTCCAACGAATATTGTGACGCAATGCCAAAATGACCGTTCACAGCATAAAAACAAAGACCAAGCGATGCGCCAGTTAAAAGCGAAGTTATACGAACTGGAAATTCAGAAGAAAAATGCAGACAAGCAAGCGATGGAAGAGAATAAGTCCGATATTGGCTGGGGAAGTCAAATTCGTTCTTACGTCCTTGATGATGCAAGAATAAAAGATTTACGTACTGGTGTGGAAACGCGTAACACGCAAGCCGTACTGGATGGTGATTTGGATAAATTCATTGAAGCTAGTTTAAAAGCTGGCCTGTGAGGAAAAAATGTCTCAGGAACAACAAGGTGTTGAACAAGCACCTGATTTGAATAACGAACTTAAAGCCCGTAAAGAAAAGTTAGCGGCACTGCGTGAAAAGGGTATTCCATTTCCAAATGATTTTCGTCGTGAAGATATTTCCGATAAAATTCATGCGCAATATGATGATAAAACATCCGAAGAGCTTGAAGACCTAAATATTGAAGTGTCGATTGCTGGCCGTATGATGACTCGTCGTATCATGGGTAAAGCATCATTCGCAACGTTACAAGACGTTGGTGGGCGTATTCAGATTTATGTTTCCCGTGATGATTTAGCGGAAGGCATCTATAACGAACAGTTTAAAAAATGGGACTTAGGCGATATTTTAGGCGCTAAAGGCCGTTTATTTAAAACCAAAACAGGTGAGTTGACTGTTCATTGTCATGAAGTCCGTTTATTGACCAAAGCATTGCGCCCATTACCTGACAAATTCCACGGTTTATCAGACCAAGAAACACGTTACCGTCAGCGCTACCTTGACTTAATCGCGAATGATGAATCTCGTCATACTTTTATTGTTCGTTCTAAGATCCTCGCTGAAGTGCGTAATTTTATGGTTGGTTACGGTTTTATGGAAGTCGAAACCCCAATGATGCAAGTCATTCCAGGTGGTGCTTCTGCGCGTCCATTTGTGACTCACCATAATGCATTAGATATCGATATGTACTTACGTATTGCGCCTGAACTGTACTTGAAGCGCTTAGTTGTTGGTGGTTTTGAACGTGTATTTGAAATCAACCGTAACTTCCGTAACGAAGGCTTATCTCCACGTCATAACCCAGAATTCACGATGATGGAACTGTACATGGCGTATGCGGATTACCGTGATCTGATCAAGCTAACAGAAGATTTGTTCCGTACATTGACACAAAATGTTTTAGGTAACACGGTTGTTCAGTATGGTGAGCAAGAGTTTGATTTTGGTAAACCTTTTACCAAACTCACTATGAAAGAAGCGATTTGCAAATATCGTCCTGAAACCAACGTTGCTGATTTGGATGATATGGATAAAGCGGTGGCAATTGCTCAATCAATTGGTATCAAAATTGAGAAAAGCTGGGGGCTTGGCCGCATTCAGTGTGAAATCTTTGAAGAGGTTGCAGAGAGCCACTTAATCCAGCCGACATTCATCACTGAGTATCCTGCAGAGGTTTCACCATTAGCGCGTCGCAATGATGATAACCCATTCATTACTGACCGTTTTGAGTTCTTCATTGGTGGTCGTGAAATCGGTAACGGTTTCTCTGAATTAAACGATGCAGAAGACCAAGCTGAACGTTTTGCAGAGCAAGTTCGTCAAAAAGATGAAGGCGACGACGAAGCAATGTTCTATGATGAAGACTATGTTACCGCATTAGAGCATGGTTTGCCGCCAACTGCAGGTTTAGGTATCGGTATTGACCGTATGGTGATGTTATTCACTAATAGTCATACTATTCGCGATGTTATTTTATTCCCAGCTTTACGTCCTAGCAAAGCTTAAATGCCATTATGCCCGGTTAATACCGGGCATATATTAACATTTGTAAGCTATCAATATTGACTCCTCTTATGTTTCATTCAAGCAGTTCATTTTAGTTATAAGATAAAACACTATTTACTAGACGCGAAATGAGTAAGGTGAAATAAAATCACTGAAAAGTGTTTTTTTAGTGATTATGGCTATGTAATCAATGTATTTTATTAAAAATAGATTTGAGTTACGAATCGTATCAATTTAATATAAGTAATTATGGCAGATAACTGCTATGCTCTATTACGCATTTTTAGCATCAATAAATACGTATTTTGATAAAAACTTGATCCTATTTATAATTTTTAATTATTGTTAGCCTGTAGAATTGAATTAAGCAGGTTACTCATTTTTTGTATGATGACGTTTATTGTTATATCACAAGTTTAAAATGTGTTAGCAGCTTGAAAAATGGAAAAAGGTTTATTTTTTTGTGAGTGAATATTTTATTTGTTAACAATTGTTACAGGTGACAGAACTAAAATAAGAATTTACTTGGAAAGAATTGGGTCGCTTACAAGGTTTATAGAGTAACTCGACCGTTCTCTGACATAAAATAATAAAAAATTACGGCAAAGGTGTAGAATTATCCCTTTATAGGGTGACTAGTGGGAATTAGCTCATAAAATTAATGAAAATGTGGCAATAAAATAATTTTAAAACTAAAGTTAAGCTAATCTAAATTTATGAGATGACTCTATTTCTACATTCGGACTTATAGAAAATAGCTAATTTTTAGCTTACACTAGGTTTTTTTGACATCATTATAATAGCGAAGAAAAGTGCTGGTAAGGTAACCATATGTTTTTAAAAAATAAATTTTATGTTGCATCTTTGCTTATAGCAGGTACAGCTCTTCTTTCAGGTTGTACATTTGGCTCAGACTCATACAATACAGCAACACCGAATACCCCAAGTAAACAGGTAGTCAATACAAGTACCACTCAGCCGGTAACACAATCGACTGTTGATACCAATCCAGGTCAGGCTGATAACTCTTATCCTGAATCTCAAAAAGTTTTAAACAACGCAATTAACCGTACACCAGTTGCTTCTACAACTTATGGTGAAGCGGGTGCTGATCAGCAAACATTTGCTCATTTGAATACGTGTGTTAAAGAATTAAACGCGCTCAAAACACTCTCACCAAAAGATTACAATCGCTTAGTAGGTTCATTTAAAGAAGTTAGCGAAATCAACCGTCTATATCGACAAGTTGAAGGGACTGCTAGCCCTGACACAATTGAATTATTACAAATGGCGATAGAATCTAAAACCAAAGTATTGTGTGCAAAAGTTCGTTATAACTCAGTATTGTCTACCGAATCAACATTGAAGAAAATTAGTGGATTATGAGAATAAACCTTAGGCTTTGTGTGTCACTGGCACTTGTTACGACTTTTTTTAGTCATGCTCCAAAAGCAGAGCGCTTTAACAATGTAATTGATGATTTTGATACTTATCTTCAAATGGAAAAAGAAGGCAAAGTACAAGAACAAAAGCAACAATTGCCAGTTAATACACAAAACCAGGGTTATGAAATCTTTTCTTCGCTATCTACTGTTCCTGCTCCAAAAGAGAAACAAAAATCTGCGGCAGCGAATAAAGGAACGAAAGGCAAAGCTACAGGGAAGAATAAATCTGCTGCGGCATCAACGAAGAAAGTAGATGTTGCGAAGGCAGAGCCTGCTGAACCGGAAAAAACGACTTTTTCTGAAGTGTGTGCGGTGACGACAGAAAATGGGGCATCCCCTATTTTGTTGTCGTCTTACCCTTATTTCTTCCAAAGCAATCAATGGGATCCTGCTTATCTAGCCAAAGATTTTGCAAAATATCAATTGGTTCTTGACCCACTCGGCTTATATGCATCTAAATTTGCCAAGCCAACAGGTATTAATACCTCTGCTTATCTTGAGCAATTGGCGCAATTAATTGAACGTCAGCAATTAGCACATCTATATAAGTTTGGTATTGCTCAAGGTGTAGGCCAACTTATTGCCTATAATCATTTGCTCAATGATGAACAACTCGTTTCTGAACTCATTAATCATAATAAGAGTATCGCGCAATTAACGCATACAATTACGGAAAAACAATTTGAGATTGATAAACTAAATGATGACGTTCTGAAAAGTAAAGAGCAAATCGCGCAATTACAGGCAATTGTCAATTCATCAGATGACCAATCTTTAATTGACACATTAAAGACTAAACTGGCGGATGCTCAAAAGACAATTGAGCAAAAGCAAAATAGTCTTGATCAATTGAGTCAAGAAAATCAGCAAACCCAAGAAACCATTGCTCAACTTGAAAAACAATTAAATGAAAGTGTCGTTGAACAAGCCCAACTTAAACAGCAATTAGCAGATAAAGAACAGCAATTTGCTGCTGCAAATTTGAAAATTGAGCAACTAACTGCGGATATTGCAAAATTAGAGTTGGAATCTAAAAATCAACTGCAAGTCGCGGGTAACGCTGATGAGCTGATGAAATCAGTGACAGCTGAACTTTTACAGCAAAAAGAACTGTTGAAACAGAAAGAAAATGAATTAGCGACCGTTAAAAGTGAAAAAGATGGTGTTGCATCGTCTTTAGTCGCCCAGCAAGAAAAAAGTAAATTATTAGAGTTACAAAACCAGCAATTACAAACTCAGTTGGTAGAAAAAGAACAATTAGCAGAAAAAATTCAAGTTTCTCTGGCGAAGAAAACGGAACAAGCAGAGCAACAAGTTGCATTAGAGAACGCCTTAAAAGCCGAACTGGCTGAGGCGAAAAAACAGTTAGCCGAGCACCAAACTGCGCAAAATGCGTTGTCCAAACAGTTTGCGAACAGTGAAAAACTGCAGGCAGACTTGCAGGCGAAACTCCTTCAACAAGAGCAAAATTACACCACAGCACAGGCGCAGCTGAAACAAGCGAATGCGGATTTACAGAAGCTCCAAGCTGATATGGAAAAACAAACCGCCTTGATGAGCCAAGCGAGCGATCAGCAAGTTAAAGCACTGACCGCCGATTTAAACAAACAACTTGCCTTGTTGAAGCAAAAAGAAGACGGTTTGAAGAAAGCGGAAACGGAAAGCCAAACCACCCGTGAGGCTTTAGCGAAGCAGCAAGCGGATGCAAAAGCATTAGCGGAGAAAAACCAGCAACTGACGGCTGAGCTGCAACAAAAAGCGCAACAAGCAGACAAAATTCAAGCCTCTTTAGCCGAGCAGACCGCGAAGGCGGCTCAGAAAGTGGCGTTAGAAGCCGAACTGGCTGAGGCGAAAAAACAGTTAGCCGAGCACC
>NZ_JAALBT010000013.1:95903-110938 GCF_011077905.1 Providencia sp. M-27
GTTTGAAGAAAGCGGAAACGGAAAGCCAAACCACCCGTGAGGCTTTAGCGAAGCAGCAAGCGGATGCAAAAGCATTAGCGGAGAAAAACCAGCAACTGACCGCTGAGCTGCAACAAAAAGCGCAACAAGCAGAAAAAATTCAAGCCTCTTTAGCCGAGCAGACCGCGAAGGCGGCTCAGAAAGTGGCGTTAGAGTCAGAATTAGCAATAGCGAAAAAACAGTTAGCTGAGCAGCAAGCAGCACAAAATACATTATCAAAACAATATGCTGAGAGCCAAAAGCAACAGGAACAATTACAAACAAACTTAAAGCAAAATGAACAGAATTTTGTTGATGCTCAAAAACAATTGCAACAGGCCAATGCGGATCTGTTGAAGTTACAAAAAGATGTTGAAAAACAAACGGCGCTAATAGGGCAAGCAAGTGACAAGCAAGTCAAAGAGTTAACGACAGACTTAAATAAACAAATTGCATTATTGAAACAGAAAGAAGCCGCTTTAGCTAAGTTGGAATCTGAGAAAAAATCAATTAATGATGCACTGACTGCCCAGGAAAGTGAGAAGAAAAAACTTGAGCAGCAAAACCAGCAATTTGTTAAACAGGCTAAGTCCCAAGAAGACAAAATTAGTAAACTTGAAAGCGATATTGCGGCTAAAACAAAGAAACAGTCTGAGATTGAGCAAAAACTGACAGAGACGAATAAACTTCTTGGTGATTTAAAAACTAATTCTCAAAAAGAGTTGGCATCAGCACAAGAGAAGTTGAAAAAATTACAAACAGAGCTAGATTCGCGTAAATCCATTTCGAGTGATGAAACTTTAAAATCACAAATTATGGAATTAAACCGATTGATAACTCAGTTACAAGATGAAAATGATGCATTAAAAGCGAGAAGTGGCACAAAACCGAATACTGGCTTGGCAGGGCGAGTTCCACCTAGCAAAGATGCAAAAGCGGTTGCCGCAGAAAATGCGAAGAAAAACCAAAAAATTATTGAGCAAATCACCGCTCAAAAATACAGTAAGCTCGATAGCAACACTTACTATAAAATCATTCAAGCAGGTTCTCCTATAAAAGATGTTAAAAATAAAGACGTGACTTTTATTATGAGAGAGCAATTAACGGATGGTAAGGTTACGGTATTGTACACCGACCAAAACCCGGTCACATTACCTTATAGTCAGTTACCAACGCCATTAAATTCCTTTGTAGAACGAGCAGGGGAAGGGGGTATGGTTAAAGTCTATATTAAACCTGAAGGAGGGTATGGTGTTGACGGTATACCAGGAGAAGTGCCACCAAACTCCATGTCAATCATTGATTTAAAAATAATCAAAGCAAAATAATATAGCTTTTGTCTGAGTTCATCTTAAAGGTAATTTGTCACTGAAAGGCGAATTACCTTTTTTTGTGATATATCAATCTGAAGGGATTATAGAAATTTAAGAAGTCTAAGAAGTGAATATGGCTTTGTAACGGAAGGGACTGAGACTTGCCTTTCTGCCAGATTATATTTCTATAACTGACAGGGCATGAGTTCGAAGATTGCTGAGCGGTTAAGCTGCTATTCTTGATCTACTCGGTGTGTATCCAAATCGTTTTCGATAAGTTTGGGTGAAGTAAGATTGACTGGAAAAGCCTGCTTCCATTGAAACCTCTACAATGCTCATTGTCGTGTTAATTAATAGCTGGTGTGCATACATGATACGTTTTTCACTAATCCACGAGCGTGGTGAGGTTGAATAAACGGTATTGAACAATTCTTTAAACGTTGTTAATCCCATACCAAAAGTACGTGCAAATTCACTTAGTCTCCATTCTTTAAGATAATTATTTTCCATAAATAACTGCAAACGCTCAACTTGGCGACTACTCAGCTGCCTAAAATTAGATAACAATAGAGCTCCTTGTTCACTGTAGCTGAGTAATAATAATAATTCGCTTACTCGGAGTGTGAAGATGACGTCAGGGTATTCATTATTAATAAATGCATTTAAGCTTGCTTTGATCTCATCAATGATGGGAGATGAATTAAATTTAATCACATCACATGGTAAGGCTTCATTACGGTCTATTTCGCTTAACTCTGCACCATGATTGGAGATGAAGTTACGCAAGAAATCATCATTTAAGGGGATCCAAAGTAATTTGCAATCTGTGGTTTCGGTGAGTTGCAAGGAGTAAGCCCCTTGTTTGTGATATAAAATATCACCCTCATTTAAGTGTTGTGAGTTAGCTGGGGTTTCTAGTAACACAGAGCCTTGTTCTATGATCAAAAGCCCTTTGGTTTCTAAGTCGATGATATTATGAGATGCGTGACTATTAATGTTTATCTGTTTAATTACGTATTGATTCGGTGAATTTATTACTTGCATGACGATACCTTCATTAATTGTATTTCAAATATAATTTCAAAATAAAATATTCAACAATTTCCATCTGGTAATATAAAGCATGGGTGTTATTAGTATGGTTGAAATTATATAAATCGATTAATTTTGTGTCACATTGTAATTCTAAATATAAATAAATGTTTCCAAATATGTTTTTTCCGATCTTTTCTTAGTTTTAGCTCGGTATTTATAGTGTTAAAAAAAGTTTGTTTAGTTTTTTATTTTTATTATTTTTTTTAGTTTGGGTTATTAATCTAAAATACTAAAATTAGTCGGTTGTTAATA
Organism: Providencia sp. M-27; assembly: GCF_011077905.1. Lineage (NCBI taxonomy): Bacteria > Pseudomonadati > Pseudomonadota > Gammaproteobacteria > Enterobacterales > Morganellaceae > Providencia > Providencia sp. M-27. The sequence goes on from NZ_JAALBT010000013.1 coordinate 98,582, forward strand.
TGTTATCGTTTTTTACGCATAACAGGCGTTTTTTTTCTACTTTTTGCTCAATTGTCATTTTTAGTATAGTAATGTGAATTTTAGCTATGTTAATGATGATATTAAAATTCGTTAAAACCATCATTGATTAATATTATTTATGTAATAAATAATTGTTAACTTGAGTTATTTATTATGTTTATCGTATCGATAATACTAATTTATCAAGATAGGGCTGGATAGCGGATTTATTGCGACAGGCATCTCATTTTTATAATGATAGGTTTGTACAATTGCTCTGATAGGCATTTCAAATATGTATTTTTATGCATAATTTCAAATGTTATTACTTTTTCATTCATCATTTTTCAGCCTACCTATGCCTTATTTTTCTCCTTATGCTGTGTTTTGTTTGAAACCTCAAATAGAGGGTGTCAATTTGAGCTAGGGTTTCACTCATCATGACCCATGTTTTTAGCTGTTCGCTTATTCACTTTAGCTGGTAAGTCAGGAACGGGTTTACGGTCATCAAGTAAGTGGCGTACAGCTAGTATTGGGTGATGGATTAGCATCTTAGGGCCAGCCCAGCGCATAACTAGCTTCATCTGCTCTCGCATTTTGGGTTGGTAACAATGGATTGGACATTGTTTACAAGCTGGTTTTTCTTCTCCATATCGGCATTTCTCTAACCTATTAACGGCATAGGAAAATAATTCTTGATAGAAATTAGGCGATTCTATGGGAGCGGGGTAGGTTTTTTCATAGATTTTTATCATTTTTTCAATCGTTTTAATTTCACGTTGAATGCGTTTACCAGCCATAAAATAAGTCTCTATAAAAAACAAACATACATTTAATATACAACTTTATATGAGGATAGCGAGTTAATGATAATGTATTCTTACTTTTATTGATGGAGCTCAACAAAATAAAGAGTTTTTCAATGTAACAAAAAAGAGGGTAAAAATTACCCTCTTTTAGTTGAATGAAAAATACTTAGCTAGGTACTAAATGAACAATAGAACATCGTCATTTTTTAGGGTGTTAGCTAATCTTTTTATTTTCATCATGTTAGAAAAACAACACATGTTGTTATCGTGATAGTCTATTGACTCGAGAGCATTATTTTTTGCATTTCATCTTTAAGATGTAATTTTTCTTTTTTTAGCTTAGCGACATGCTCATTGTAACCAGCACCAGAAGGGCCTTCTAATTTACTGATTTCTTTGTCGAGTTGATGATGCTTTTCATAAAGCGTTTGAAAACGGGGATGCGTAGAGATTAATTTTGAAACTAAATCTTGATCTGCTGATAACATACTACCTCCTCAGAATATATTAAGCCTCAGATTCAGTATAAACAGAGCGTACATTTTGTACATCCCAATAGCTTGTAATTTACATAATTTTTATTAGTTTTATGATCTTTCAACTAGAATTAAGTAGTATTACATTGTTTTTACCCGGGTTATCTATATTTTTGTAATTAAGAATCATCTATAGTGATAATTACGGTGTAAATGACTTAGTATGTATGAAATTCTGGTTTTTAAAATTGATTTTGTATTTCTAGATAGGAATAAATAATGAAAAAAGCGATTTTATCTGTAATGGCAGCGGCATTAATTTCATCATGTGCAGTCGCAACGGAGGATTTGGAAAAGATCGCGCCATACCCAAAAGCAGAATCGGGTATGACTCGTCATGTGATTGAATTAACCAAGCAACAAAATGAAAATGATTTTATGGTTGAGTTAGTTATTGGAAAAACGATCAAAGCAGATTGTAACCGCCAATGGTTTATGGGTGACCTAGACAGAAAGACGTTGGAAGGCTGGGGTTATGATTATTATAAACTTGACGAAGTAAAAGGCCCTGCATCTACTATGATGGGGTGTTCAGAACCTGCAAAAGACCGTTTTGTGACAACTCAATTAGGTGATGATGCATTTGTGCGTTATAACAGCAAATTACCGATTGTGGTTTATGCTCCGAAAGATATGCAAGTAAAATACCGTATCTGGTCTACAGACGATAAATTAATGGATTCAGTTACAAAATAAATATTCAAGAAAATGCCGCATTTAGCGGCATTTTTTATAGAACCAATTTAGCGAATAACGAAGACAGATGTTTTCGCATGGCGCACGATTGCAGAGGCTGTTGAGCCTAATAGATAGGTTGAAGTGCTTGGGTGATGAGAGCCAACAACAATGAGGTCTGCGCTAATGTCTTGCGCATAATCTAAGATTTCATCTTTAGCTGAACCAATACCAATTTTGCAGTGGATCCGTTCATCAGCAATTTTGATATCTTTAATGACTTCTTCTAATGCACGCATTGCAAGGATTGAACGTTCCGCAGAATCTTTGTTACTTTCTGGTAATGCGGCAATTTCAATACCAAAAAATAACTCAAGGCTCGGAATAACGGATAGAAAATGAATTTCGGCTGAGCTTAGTTGCGCTAGTGCCTCAACGTGTTTGATGATCTCTTGGTTTAATTCATCTTCTAACAAATCAATAGGGACTAGGATTTTTTTATACATAGCTACCTCATTTTCGTATTATTTAAAATTAATTACAAAAGGTTATCTACAATATACTATAAGTTAAATGAAAAGTAATAAATGCTATAACGTGCGCATTTATGGCGATAATCTAAAAATGACATAACTTATTCTTTGAAAAGAAAGAATAATTATTATCAACTCTCTGTGTTATTTACAAATCACACAGAGACTTTTAATAAAATATATGCGAATATTGCGGTAAGTTGTTTAACTAATTGATTTAAATGTATTATTTGAATGATAATTGTTTTGTTTTTCATTAAAGAACCCATTTTATGACTATGAATAATGCTTCAGCACAGAAAAAAAGTGATTTTGAAATTCAACAAATAAAATTTAAAGCCGCAAAAAAAAGCACATTAGTCAGTGTTGTCGTAAATATTTTCTTATCGATTTGGCAGATAATTGTTGGCGTTTTTTCTCATTCTTCCGGGTTAGTAGCTGACGGTATTCATACATTATCGGATTTGGTTGCTGATTTTGTGGTGTTGATAGCGAATAAGAAAAGCCACAAAAAGCCAGATGAAGACCACCCATATGGCCATTTTCGTTATGAAAATGGTGCGTCATTAATATTAGGTATTATTTTATTAATTGTGGGTGTGGGAATGGTTTGGTCAGCGATTGAAAAATTACTGAAACCTGAGTTAATTCCTGAAGTTCACTCAATTGCATTGATTGTCGCACTGATTGCTTTAGTCGCAAAAGAGGGGCTGTTTCGCTATATGCTGCATGTCGCGAAAAAAGTGAACTCCAGTATGTTAGTGGCGAATGCATGGCATGCTCGTTCTGATGCGGCTTCTTCCTTAGTGGTGGCTATTGGTATTGTTGGTAGCTTGTGCGGATTTAAAATTTTTGACCCACTGGCCGCGTTGATTGTGGGGACATTTGTTTTTCGGATGGGGTTTAAATTCACCAATCAATCCATGCAAGATTTAATGGATAAAGGTGCAGATGAAGAAACTTTGCAGGAAATCCGTTCTATTTTGGATAATATCAGTGAATTATCAGGGTATCATGATTTAAAAACACGTAAGTCAGGCGACTTTTTATTGGTAGATGTACATTTAGAGCTTGATGGAAATATGAGTATTACTGTTGGCCATGAGATTGCGGTAAATGTGCGTAAAAAGCTGATGGAAAACCCATTAATTTTGGATGTCATGACACACCTTGACCCATATGACAAAGATATTAAGCATTAATTATAGGTTGATTTTATTTTCCGATAAGAACCGAGCATAAAAGTGGCTCGGTTTTTTATTGCAAGCTATTATGTAAAAAGGCTCCATTAATTATTGCACCTAGTTGATAACAAGGTGAAAATTAATATGTTGTTTCAGCACGGCACAATATAGTATTTTTCCAACGTAAAGGGCAAATATAGCAAGCAGCTCTTTATAGTAATTATTGAATGATTGAGGAAAAAATGCAGTTAACTCAAGAACAATGTCAGATATTTCGCGCCCCAAAGGTTATTGCCCTTACAAATCAAAATGGTATGAAGATTATTCTCAGTAGTCTAGGCGCTAGTTGGGTTAGCTGTATACTTCCATTAGTAACAGGTAAACGAGACGTTGTTTTGGGGTCACCCAATATGGCGAAACAGATGGAACAAGGAGTATACCTTGGTTCAACCGTTGGGCGAGTCGCTAGCCGTATAAATAATTCACAGTTCACGTTAAATGAACAGCGTTATCAGCTTGCGAATAACCAAGGTGTACACTGCTTGAATGGTGGAAAGCATAATTTTAGCCAGCGTATATGGGGTATTTTTCAGCCAACTCCCCAGAAGGCTATTTTTTCTTTAGTGTCTCCTGCCGGTGAACAAGGCTTTCCAGGTCGGCTAGAGGTTGAGGTGAGCTATGAACTCACAGAAGATAATCAAGTCGTTATTCACCATATTTATCAATCGACAGAAGCTTGCCCTGTTAACCTCGCGAACCACATCTACTTCAACCTAGCGGGGGAAGATTCGGTCAGAACGGCTTTGGAACATGATTTATATATTGGTGCAGACCAATTCTTGCCGACAGATATGGACGGTATTCCAACGGGCGAATGGCATAACGTGGCTGAAACCAATTTTGATTTTCGCCAAAGCAAGCGTATTGGCCGAGATTTTTTACAAGACGATGTGCAGCACCGCGTTGGTGGGTATGATCATGGGTTTATATTAAACGATGCATTAACCGACGGTGAGCAGACAGTGGCAACACTGGGGGCGCCAAATGGGGATGTATGGCTCAATATCGCAACAACACAGCCTGCATTACATGTATATAGTGGAAATAACCTGCTTGCAACATCGGGGAAAACTCGAACGTATGTCCCTTATTCAGGGGTAGTGTTGGCAACTCAGTTTCCAGCGGATGCCATTAACCATTCAGAGTGGGGAGAACAATACAGTTCGATTGCGTTTCCTCAACAAGTGTACCGAAACCAAACTCGCTACCAATTTGTTTTTTGATACCTCAGTGAATGTTCAGCGCCTCAATATTAAGGCGCTGAATTGAATTGCTCGCTAATAATTGCTTTAGACTTAAATAACAAATAAATCCATATATTCATTAACGGGCATTTTTTCTAGCATTGGTTTATCGAGAGAGGCTGTTAGAATTCGAATTTGTTGAGCCTCAGGGAATTGCCTTGCTAAATTAACTCTAAATTTATTTAATAATAATGGCATACCCTCTTTACGGCGGCGCTTGTGGCCAACAGGATATTCGATAACAACCTCATCAAGCACTTGCCCATCCTTCAATGTAATGGTTAATCCATTGCTAATCGAGCGTTTTTCAGGGTCATGATAGTCTTGGGTGAACTGTACATCTTCTGTGCAATGCATTTTTGCACGTAATGCATCAATACGTTCATCTTTAGCAACATTGTCTTCATAATCAGCGGCCGTTAGACGACCAAAAATTAATGGGACAGCGACCATATATTGGATGCAATGATCCCTATCTGCCGGATTATGTAATGGGCCTTTTTTATCAATGATACGAATACAAGCTTCATGGGTACGTATGGCAATCGACTCAATATCTTGAGCCGTTTTTCCTAGTTTTTCGAGGGTTTGATGGAGTTGTAACGCAGCTTCTACTGCAGTTTGGGAATGAAACTCAGCAGGGAAAGAAATCTTAAATAACACATTTTCCATGACATATGAGCCATAAGGGCGTTGAAAACGCAGTGGTTGCCCATTAAATAAAACATCGTAAAAACCCCAGGTTTTAGCGGTTAATGCCGTTGGGTAGCCCATCTCCCCTTTTTGAGCCATTAAAGCGAGCCGAACCGCACGAGATGTTGCATCACCTGCAGCCCATGATTTGCGAGACCCTGTATTGGGGCTATGGCGGTAGGTACGCAGACTGTGCCCATCAATCCATGCTTGGGAGACCGCATTGAGAATTTGCTCTCTTTCCAAGCCCAATAAATGAGAAACAACCGCAGTTGAGGCCACTTTGACTAAAATAACATGGTCGAGCCCAACTTGGTTAAAGGCGTTTTCTAATGCGATACAACCTTGAATTTCATGCGCTTTAATTAATGCCGTCAAAACATCTCTAATCACTAGCGGGGGCTTGCCTTTCGCAATATTTTCACGAGAAAGCCAATCCGCAGTAGCTAAAATACCGCCAAGGTTATCAGATGGATGCCCCCATTCGGCAGCAAGCCAAGTGTCATTAAAATCAAGCCAGCGGCACATTGTGCCAAGATTAAATGCGCCTTGCACAGGGTCTAATTGAAATTGTGTACCTGGGATTTTTGTGCCATTTGGGACGATAGTCCCCGGGACGATAGGGCCTAATAATTTTTTACATGCAGGGTATTCAAGGGATTCCATACCGCAACCAAGGGTGTCGAGCAGGCAATGATAAGCCGTATCATAGGCGAGCTCAGAAATAATCGGGTAATCCATTACATAATCAACAATATCGCTGATCACTTTATCAAATTCAATTTGTTGCGAACGCACGGTTTGTGTTGTCATTAGGTTACCTTTTAACGCTGTTCTATAGGAATAAATAATTGGTTTTCAGGCCCAACATAGTTGGCTGAAGGGCGAATAATTTTATTATCTTGTCGTTGTTCAATAATATGTGCTGACCAGCCAGCGGTACGTGCCATAACAAATAATGGAGTAAACATAGCGGTGGGAATGCCCATAAGGTGATAAGCCACAGCAGAAAACCAATCTAAGTTTGGAAACATATTTTTTTCACGTTTCATGACAGATTCAATGCGATCTGCAACGGTATAAAGATGTCGATTTAGATTTTGTTCTGATAACTGTAAGGCGACAGATTTGATTATGGGATGACGAGGGTCTGCGAGGGTATAAACTGGGTGGCCAAAGCCAATGATAACCTCACTCTTTTTAACCCGGGCGATAATATCTTGTTCCGCTTCGTCCATTGATGCATAACGTTGCTGAATTTCTAATGAAACTTCATTTGCACCACCGTGTTTTGGGCCACGCAGGGCGGCAATTGCCCCTGTCATTGCAGAGTAAAAATCTGTGCCTGTTCCCGCAATAACCCTAGCTGCGAATGTGGATGCGTTAAATTCATGTTCTGCGTATAAAATTGCCGCAATATGCATGAATTTTTCCCATTGAGCAGGGGGCTTTTTACCGTGTAATAGATGCAAAAAATGCGCGCCAATCGAATCATCATCCGTTTGGGTTTCAATGCGTCGTCCATGGTGGCTAAAGTGGTACCAATACAACAACATCGAACCCAGTGACGCTAACAAGCGGTCAGCGATATCCCTAGCGCCAGAAAAAGGGTGTGATTCTTTTTCGGGTAACACACATCCCATCATTGATACGCCTGTACGCATGACGTCCATCGGGTGTGCGTTCGCCGGTATTGATTCTAAGGTTTGTTTGACACTTGCGGGTAACCCTCGAAAGGATTGTAGTTTTTCTTTGTATGCAACGAGCTCAGTTGCCGTAGGGGGCCTGTCATGGATGAGCAAATGTGCGATTTCTTCAAATTCACACTGTGTGGCTAAGTCGTGAATGTCAAACCCGCGATAATGCAGGTCATTACCATTACGTCCAACGGTACAAAGCGCTGTGTTTCCAGCCGCTACACCAGAAAGTGCAACTGATTTTTTAGGTTTAAATTGAGGTGCTTCAGTACGACTAAGTTGTTCATTCATCATTTATTCCTTGTAGGGGACAGAAGAGATGCAACTTTGAGTAATGATAAGTGTTTAAAAATTATGATTTCTTTTGGGAAAATAGTGCATCCAGTTTTTGTTCATAATCGTAATAATGAATACTTTGATACAGTTCTTCTCGAGTCTGCATTAGTGGAATGACACTTTTTTGCGAGCCTTCTTTACGTAACGTTGTATAAACCTGTTCAGCTGCTCTATTCATGGCTCGAAACGCAGACAGTGGATATAGCGCAATGGCAATACCCACACTGCGTAATTCATCAAGGGTAAATAAAGGGGTTTGGCCAAATTCGGTTAAATTGGCCAGTACGGGAGCGGAAGTATTACTCGTAAACTGTTGATACATAGAAAGTTCAGTGATTGCCTCTGGAAAAAGCATATCCGCACCGGCTTCTATGTAGGCTTGTGCACGTTCCAGCGCGGCATCGAGTCCTTCGACCGCTAATGCATCGGTTCGAGCCATAATGACAAAACTGTCATCAGTTCGTGCATCAACGGCTGCTTTGATGCGGTCGACCATCTCTTGCGTCGATACAATCTCTTTATTAGGGCGATGGCCACAGCGTTTTGCGCCTACTTGGTCTTCAATATGTAACCCGGCTGCGCCCGCCTTGTAAAATGATTTTACCGTGCGTGCGACATTAAAAGCAGAAGGGCCAAAGCCAATATCAGCATCAACCATTAGTGGTAAGTCACATACGTCAGTAATGCGTCGAATATCAATTAAAACATCATCTAACGTTGAAATACCTAAGTCCGGCATGCCCAGTGACCCAGCGGCAACACCACCTCCAGATAAATAAATAGCTTTATAGCCAGCTTGTTTAGCAAGGAGTGCGTGGTTGGCATTGATGGCCCCAACAAGCTGTAGTGGAGATTCTTGGGTGATAGCCTCGCGAAACTTTTGACCTGCACTAAATGACGACATAATAGCCTCATGTGGTGTTAATTAATTGTAATTAAATTGAGATAACTATAGTCATATAGCAATTGACGTGCCAACCTTGAGTTAAATTACGTACAGGTGAAAAGTGTTTAAAATCAATGGTGTGATGATTTTCTCGATTTGTGATAAGAAAAACAAATTTAAAATAATCGGTTGGCATGTTTCATTGAAACCATATATTGTTAAATGAAACAAATTTGAAACGTATTGAGAAGGTAGGGTGATGGTGGAAAAACCCATTATTTGGACGGTTTCAGTGTCCCGGTTATTTACATTGTTTCGAGATATCAGCCCTGAATTTAGTGAGCAAGCGGAAATCACGCCGCTCAATCTTGGTTTTGAACAGGCGGTAGAGGCTGTTCGTCAACGACTAAAGGATGGACACTGTGACGCCATTATCAGTGCGGGTTCAAATGGGGCTTATTTAAAAAGCCATGTTTCAGTCCCTGTTATTATCGTGAAAATCAGTGGCTTCGATGTTATGCAAGCATTGGCTAAAGCCCGAGAGATTAGCGATAAAGTCGGGATCATCAATTATAAAAAAACGTTGTCTTCATTAGATGAATTTCAGCAGCGCTTTGGTTTACAAATCGAGCAGCGGAGTTATGTCACGGCAGAAGATGCAAGGTCTCAGCTTAAAGCACTAAAAGCTATGGGGATTTCTGTTGTCGTGGGGGCTGGGTTAATCATGGACTTGGCGGATGAAATGGGGATGACTGGGGTTTTTGTCTATTCCACAGAAACCATACAGCAAGCATTTTCAGATGCTATCGAATTAAGCCGAATGTCGAGGCGTGAAAACCATTCGCAAGGTAAATACCTTCCCCCTAACCCCGCAAAAGTTCGTTATACGATAAACGACCTGATTGGTTCGTCATTATCGATGGAGCGTGTTAGGCAAACTATTATGTTGTATGCACGTTCTGATGCAACAGTATTGGTTCAAGGCGCGAGTGGAACAGGAAAGGAGATGGTGGCGCAAGCTATTCATCACGAATATACCTTATTTAATCAACATAAGCGTAGTAAACAGCAAATGCCTTTTGTCGCTGTTAACTGTGGTGCGATACCTGAAACATTATTAGAAGCCGAATTATTTGGTTATGAAGAAGGCGCCTTTACTGGCTCTCGTCGCGGTGGTCGAGCAGGACTATTTGAATTGGCGAGTGGGGGAACCCTGTTTTTAGATGAAATTGGTGAAATGCCTATCGCATTGCAAACAAAGTTGTTGCGGGTTCTCGAAGAACGCTCTGTAGTACGAGTCGGTGGGTATAAACCGCTACAAGTGAATGTTCGAGTCATTTGTGCGACCCACTGTGATTTAGACCGTTGGGTGAAAGAAGGGCATTTTCGAGCCGATCTATTTTATCGGCTCGGGGTGCTGAGAATGCGCGTGCCTGCGCTCAATGAACGTGGTGATGATATTTTAGTATTAGCGGAGCGGCTACTTAAGTTAGCCTTTGCTGGATTGGTCTTGCCACTCCCTGCTTTTCGCGTGCAACAGCTGTTAAGTTGTCGTGACTATTTTCTCAATTACGCGTGGCCAGGAAATGTTCGTGAGCTGCGAAATTTAATGGAGCGGGTGGCTCTCTATTGTAGCGCATACTCCGAAAAAGCCATCAGTGAGGAAATGTTAGCGAGTTTGTCTCCTGAGCGCAAATGGGAAGCAACTAGTCATGAGGTTGTTATTGATAAAAGTAAGGAATCACTCACTGACGTGATGGCTAGGTTTAATGGTGACCGCAAAGCTGTAGCTCAGTATTTAGGTATTAGCAGGACAACCCTTTGGCGGCGACTTTCTTCACATTCCTAATCATCCTTTGAAAGGTCTGGGAGATCCGCTTATTGGCGACCAATCAAAATGGGCTTAATTTTTATTATTAGAAAATTTATTTTTCTATTTTAATTAAAAAGTGAAATAAATTGTTTTAGTAAATTGAGCAAGGTGAATTTGCTTCATCGATCAGCTTATGCAGCAGGAGAAAACAATAAATAGTTTTTTTTGTGATTAAGTACTTTTTAGGTATTTTATATTTAGTTTAAGTTGTATCTAAAAGTAACAGAGGCGGCTTTATTCTCTTCTTTTATAATTGACTGTTTTTTAAGTGATTACCTTCTTTTTACTGCCGTTTTTGATCTGGATTCGCTGAGATAAAAAACGTGATTTTTCTCACATAAATTATTTTGTTAGTCACCATTAGATTTTCTCATTTTAACTTCATGATTGAACGTTCTATATTGCGCTCAAATTAGTCTTATCTTTGTTTTTTTACTACTGCACTAATCGCCGAAATGTGTTCTTTAATTAGGAACACAATGTTGTCGTATTCTACGATGTAGTTGCAGCGCATATTATTTATTTTGTTAGTTGGAGAGTGGGGCGTGAATCAGTCCACTACTATCATGCGCAAACGCGACAATGCATTCGTTCCTGTTGCAGGGTTAACGATTTTTGCTATTGCATCGGGTTATTTAATGAGCTTAATCCCATTATCGATGGGAAGCTTTGGTATTGATACGCAATATGCGGGCTGGTTAGCGAGCGCGTATTATATTGGTCTATTAATTGGCTCAATGTTAATTGAACCAGTTATTGCCAAAATAGGCCATCGCCTTGCATTTATAGGTTTCTTATTGATGCTTGCAGCGACAGTTATCGTACTGCCATGGGCACCGACCATTGAATCTTGGTTACCGAACCGCTTAATTGCGGGGGTAGCAGTAGCGGGTATTTTTGTGGTTGTCGAATCTTGGTTATTGATTGGTGATAACCCGAAAGAGCGCGCTAAACGTTTAAGTTTTTATATGACGTCATTGTATGGCGGAACAACGCTTGGGCAGCTTGCTATTGGTGTTATTGGAACCCATGGTGCCTATCCGTTTATGGTGGTATTAGGGCTATTATTATTAGCGGTAATGCCACCGTTATTGGTACGTCAAGGCCAGCCAGATAGTGGTTCACATCAAAAATTGTCATTGAAGAAAATTGCTCGTTTAAGTAAACCTGCAATTATTGGTTGTATGGTTTCTGGTATTACCATGGGGACTATCTATGGGTTAATGCCGTTATCATTGAAAAAAGACCAGTTCACCACCGACCAAGTGGGGGTGTTGATGGCTTCAATTATTCTTGGTGGGATGTTAATACAGCCAGTTGTTAGCAAATTATCTATTTTAATGAGTAAAACCTTATTGCTTGCCATGGTTTCATTATTAGGTGTTTTTGCTATGGGGGTTATTTATATTTCGAGTGACTACTTGGTGATGATTGTCGCTTTAGCGTTACTCGGTATGTCAACTTTTGCCTTATACCCTGTAGCGATAACGTTAGCGTGTGATGGCTTAGACTCCTCCTATATTGTTGCTGCAACCCAAGTGATGCTGTTTAGTTACAGTATTGGTTCAGCGATGGGACCTATCGCTGCGGGGACGTTTTTAGGCCAATATAATGGGTTAGTAAATTTCTTCTTTATTGTGCTGTTAGTGACTGCAATTTATATGTTAATTGCTAGCTTACGCCGCAAAGCCAGTGTGTTAGCAAATTAATTTTGTCGACATAAAACTGATTAAATAAATATCCTCCGGCATAGCCGGAGGTTTTTAATATGCGCCTATAAGGCTTTGTTACCAGCCGCGCCCTAACAGGCGCATAACGGCTCTGACATTTG